>JAGRBZ010000154.1 GCA_020433805.1 Anaerolineae bacterium | reverse complement strand
CACTACGCAATAAACAAAGGCTCAAATTATGGCGAAAACTTAGAGACACTAACCGTTTTTTGTTTTATATGCTTGTCATCCCCTGAGTTCCCAAAGAGGCAAAATTTAATTACCCAATATCGCTCTACTTCTTGAACGGTGATTTAGCGTTGCAGAGCCGCTGCTGTCTTGGCATTGACAAGCAGTGGTTCACTGCGACCGGGCATTAAAAAGTGCTCTTTACCATTGAAGTCCAGTGGCCAGTAGACGCTGAGAAGCTCGAGTAGGGTGAGGAGGGAAGTGGGGCAGGCATTGGGCAGATATTTGAGGGTCAGCCGTATCGTACCGAACAGTTGCTCTTCGGTGATGGAGCCGAAGCTGCCGGTGGTGTGCATCAGCTCGATAAATTTGTTGAGCGTGCGCTCGTCGGCCTCGGGAATGTTACGGATGGCAAAAGAGGCCATAGAGGAGATGTGCTGCTTATCGATTTTACCGTTTTGTTTGCCTTTATTCATAGGTGTTCTCCCTCCGCAAATCGTAAGTTATCCCCAGTATAAAGGAAAAAGCCGGACGATGTTGGTTATTTTCGTGCCACAATACCGTCAAATACCTGACGAAATAGGCGACGGTATTACCAAGTCGCGACTGCCGCTTAAATCGTCGGGGGCATTTCGATATCGAACCCTTTGTCTTTGGGCGGGCCTATTTTATCGATGCCGAAAGAGTAGGCCAGAAAGTAAAGCGTATTTTTGATGCCCAGGTAGTATGATTTCATGTGAAGATCTTTGGCATCCGAGGCTATGGGAATGCTGAGCATAAATATCCAGGCAATCTCCAGGTTACGTTTGATGTCTTCCTTATTCCAGGTTTTAAGGCGTAGCTCATCGGGTTGAAATTTGGCCGCCGGTTCATCGCCATCCAAGGAAATGCCGAAACGTTGGGCCAGGTAGTTAATCACCGCATCACTACCTTGCATATAGGCATCGACATATTCCCCACCATTGTGGACCAGTGAAACAGGAATGCTGCCCTTGACACCCGTTTTAACGGATTTGAGATGGTTTCTTATGGCTTCGACCTGCCATATTTTTGCGACCATAGGTTTATCCTTTTCCATTATAATCATTATAGCCATGTTGACCGTTTCGATGATTATCGGGTTGTGATGGGTGGTTTGCCATCCAAGGCAGCGCGTGAATGGCATCATTGCCGCCAACCATAAAGGCCATCTGATTAGCCCCTTGCTTGAGACCATTGGCAACGATGACTTCATTGAGCAAGCGTACCAGTTCGGGCACGGGGTAGCTGCGCAACACTTCCAAAATCGACTCGTCATGCTTGACATCGAAAATGGTGTGTTTGAACTCTGGCGGCGCGATTAATTCTTTGATCAGGATTCCGTCTCGTTTGAGCGGAGCCAGACCAAGAGGGCGCATGGTTGAGGTGAGATACGCTGACAGATCCTTTTCCATGATCGTCATGGTCACATTATCCGATAGGCATTCGGCACCGTATTTAGCCGCCAATCGGCGTAAACCTTGGTTGGTATAGTCGCGTACGATAGTTTGAAGTACGGGTTCGCCCGCTTTGACCAGTTGGGCTGCTGCCGGCTTGACCGCTTTATCCGGGATAAAGGTGAACAGCACCGTCATTTTTAGGGTAAATGGAATGTTGTCGCGGCTTAACACTTCTTCAAGGTAAATGTTGCCGACATAGATACTGGTTTTGACCGGATCGAGTGTGCGTTCAACGAGTGGAATGGTCCAGCGGAGACCGGGTGCGATAGTTCGCTTATACTGCCCCCAGCGCATAACGGGCGTAACATGATTGTCGGGGGTAAAAATAAAGCCGAATAAACTGAGAAACCATAGCAATACTCTAATCATTTGTTCGTCTCCTTACTCCAAAAACCTACCTCTGTATTGGTTATCAAGCGATCGCAATGAGGCGTAAGTATCCTTGGCTGGTGACCGTTATGCCAAAGATACCTACTCTGCGATCTCTTGGTTCGTTACGGCTCTGTAACGTTGTCGATTATCGCTTGTTCACGCGATGCGTCGCTCTGGCAATTAGAATAATTATTCCCACTGCACCGGCTAACCCTGCCGTTAGAATAATCCATAAAAACGTCCATATATTGAGCGTAATGTCGTACATTGATCCGACCTCCTCTTGAAAAACCCATACCAGTACCTAACATGAGTATACACCAAAAAGTTAGAAATAATTTGATAATACAATGCCATAATGCAGGCAATTTCCTGACACGATCTGTCACGATACCCATTTTTCTGACATAGACGGTATAAGGTTTTTGGATTGGTGGTAAAGTTAAAGGGGTGAACGCAGGGCGTATCATCAAACGTAATGGTAATATCTACATTGCGTTTTACGTTTTATGACGGTATGAATTTTTGAGGTTCGAAAAGATTATATTCACCATTAATAGTGGGGATCATGATATTTGAGATTAAGGCTGTAGCCGACGCCTCGAATGTTTTCGATGTATTGATGGGCGTCGTCTTCTACCGGCTGAATACGGTCGCGAACACGCCGAACCAGACTCTGCACGTTATTATAATCGCGCAGGCGGTCGTAGTCGCCCCAGACGCCACGACCAATGTCACTAAATTTGCAGCGTGGATTATCGACATAATCAACAGCTTGTCGATAGAGGACGTGCAGAAGTTTGTATTCCATCTCAGCCAAATTGACCCACTGCCCTTCGACCCAAACGTCATAGCCCGGCTTCTCTTCATCAAGCCAGGGGCTGTAAGGTTTATCATAGGCTGGTGGTGGGGGATTAAGCCGTTTGCACGTTTCGCGAATAGCATTAAGCGCGTGGAAGTAAATAGCCAGTTCGCGGGTAAAATAAAAAATGGACGGATCGTAAGAAGCCAACCGTTCTAATGTTTTTAGCAATAATCCGGCCTGATATAGCTGAGGCGTTTGGTTCAGTTTGTGGATGGCGCGTCGCCGCAAGTGATTAATAACGGTCAGGGCCTTGTGCATTTCTCGACTGACGTCGGAGTCGACAATGTCTTCCTCGGCGTTTAGCCCGATGTGAAGATACGCTTCCAATTTTTTTCGATCTTGATAGTCGAACTGATCGGCCAGATCAAATTTAACGACGTTTTCCAACGTTATAAATTCTTGAATCAATGGACCTTGACCAAATCCGGCGAAATCGATGATCCAGGCCCGACCACGGCGATCGACTAAAATCGTATCGCCGGTCAGGCGGCCATGCATAATGCCACATTTGATTGAGTCTTCAATGCAGATGGTATTGTCGACGATGGTGGCTAAAAGCTGTAGTGCCTCCGGGTCGAAACGCGCAAAATCATCAATTACTCCCCCCTTGGTTTGAAGGGACGTAATGCATGAATTTAACGCTGATGGGGTCACAAACGCTCTATCGGCAACGTAGGGTAAAAATGCGTCCATTACCGGCGATGGATCTGTTACCTTGACGTTTTGCTGATGATAGTGAGCCAAAGTGCGATCAAACAGGTAGTCCAGTACGCCGATTACGGCCTCGGCCTGGTTTTGCCGGTAGAACTCCGTCAAGGTGGTGACGTCCTCTAAGCGTGTATCAGTTAGGGTGTATGCTAAAGCGGCATAGTGTGTTGTCTCGACTAACCGGCTTGATTTGGCCGTGCTGCCTTCGGTTGCGGTTCGACCGGCGTATTTGTTGTGGCCGGTCTCCTCTTGTTGAATGGCTTCCCGCAAGCCGCAAACAACCACGTAACGGGATAAAAGGCCTTCGTCTGAAAAAGTAAATAACCCCAACGTTACTTTGTGGTGGCTAACGGCAAAACGGTGGGAGATGTTGATTTGATGGCTGTTAGAGAATAGCGCCCCGAATAAATCTTCAAGCTCCTCTACCCGAGATGAAAGATAGACGTAATCCAGTTCGGGATCAATTAAGGCTGCTAAATGAGGTAGCGATAAGTTCGATGCTTCGGTCCAGCGCATTGAGAGCTGCCAGTTAATGCCTACATATTTCTCGAACACGCGCTCTACCCCGCCGACAATCGCATCGATGCCTTCATCTTTGCCGATGAAATTGACCGCCGGCGGCAGGCTATCTAAACTGGGGCCTAATGCTTCGCGTGCGAGTTCGTAACTGGGGTGGGCGGTTAGAATGATTTTGGGTATGGGGCGATATTTGGCCTGTTGCGCCCAAACAAAGCCACTGATGTCTTGTTCATCATTGTCATCTTCCATGCGTACATCGAGAATAATAAGATGAACGTGGTAAACGTTTAGCTTATCTTCAGCCTCGGCCAGTGTGTAAGCGCGATATACGCGATATCCGGCTTTGGCTAGCAGTTCGGCGTGAACATTAAGATAGGGAATTGAATTGTCGACGAAGAGAATTGTTTTTTGTTTCATGTTTGTTTTAATGGAGCTGCATTCGAAAATAAGATTAGTTCTACAATAAGACTTTGGTCCGAGAAACCAGGTTTCTTTCCTGGTTTTATGCCATACGTATGCTCCAGGATAGCATTGTTAATTGGGAGCCGACAGTCCATATTTTTCACGGTCAGGAGCATTTCTTATGGGCTGACGGCTCGCCGGGTTGCGTTGACTAAGCTCAGTCTCTATCGGTAAGGTGATTTGCATGGTTGTACCGTGTTGGCTCGTGGCGTTGAGCCGAACTTCCCCCAAATAGGTTTGAAAGATCGTTCGGGCCAGCATCAGGCCGATACCGGAGCCTTTGCTGCCTTCCGGTTTGGCGATAGGGCTTTTGAAGAGTTGGGCTTTTACTTCATCCGGAATTCCGGGTCCTGTGTCTTCGATACAGATTTCAATACTTCCATCGCGTAAGCGGGTAGTAATGGTGATTTGTTTGCTATCTGACTCAGCTTGCTCCATAGCAGAAACCGCATTATCTATGAGTAGTTCGAGGCCGCGCCGCAGCCATTCTTGGCTGGCCCGTACCGTAGCCTGGTTATCCAATCCCGGCTGAAGATTGAGCAGGAGATCGACCGATTGGTATCGGTTTTGCTGCCAGCGCCGTTCAAGATAGGTTTTAAGCGTGGCGTTAATCTTTATGGAGTCGATGGCATCTTCATAGGATAATGGCGCGGTTATGGGAATGTTTCTGATACCTACCACCGTATGATCGAGTTGATCGAGCTGCTGCCGAATTTTATCGGTAAGCTGTTCTTGTGGCAACGAAGCACCGATTAAGGCCACTTGACCGCGAGCAATACCCACCTCGCGACGGATGCTGTGCCCCCAAGTTGTGCTGACCATCCGGATCCAATCGGTGGCGGTATGGCTGCCGATGTAGCCTTTTATTTTTTTCATCTCTTCAAACTGTAGGGCGCGGTCGATGGCAACGGCGGCATAGCTGGCTAAAATTTCCAACAGTCCTACCTGTCGCTCGGCAAAATGCATGGGCGTTTTATTGCGAACGTAAAGGACGCCCATCGCCTGGCCCTGGCTTAAAAGCGGCACACCTAAAAAGGCTCGACAGCCCTGCTGAATTAGCTTGGGGTTTACTTCAGGCGATAGTTTGGTATCGGTCATAAAGATTGGAGAACGCTGCTCGATGATTCTGCGTGAGATGCCATGTCTGCGTTCTTGAGGGTTATAGTATTGGAGGCTGCTGTGTCTGTTAACCTTAAAGCCTTGCCTGAAGGCCTCAAAATCCGTATCCCAAAAGAGAACCAGCGCTTCACTGCTACTGGATAACTGCATAGCCTCCACCAAAACCAAATCCAGTATCGCGCTTAGCTCTAAGGTGCCGGCCAGCAATACGGCGACATCGCGCAACACGTTAGAGTCGGCCAGACGCTCATTAACCTGCTGGTAAAGCTGAGCGTTAATGATGGCATTGGCCAACTGATCGGCCATAGTTTGCAGCGTGGCGATGTCTTCAGAGTGCCAATCGCCGACCGTAGTGCTTTGGACATCGAGTACGCCGATAACCTCGCCCCGAGCAATGAGAGGAAAAGCTATTTCTGCACGCGTCAGCGGCAGCGTACAAATATAATGCGGGTCGAGAGATACATCAGGGGCCAAGAGGGCTTCTCCCGATTGTGCTACGGTACCGACAATACCCTGGCCTTTGTGTAACGTGTGCCCTCGCAGCAGGCGGGCATCGTTTTCGGGATAAGCGACTTTCAAATCAAACGTCTTTTTATTATCACTCATCAGAAAAACGCCGGTATGGTAAAAACCAAAGTTGTCGGAAATGAGCCGGCTGGTTTCGGTTAAGAGTTTGTCGATATCGAGGATGGCCGTGGCACGCTGAGCTACCTGGGCTGCCATATTAAGCAGATAGGCTTTGCGTTGGGCATCTTCAAATAAAGAGGCATTTTGAATAGCCACGCTGGCTTGAGCAGCCAACGACTCAAGCGCGTGAAGATGTTCCTGGTCGAAGGCATCATATTGATCGTGCTCAACATCAATTACGCCAATGACCTCGCGGCCCGACAAGATAGGTACCGCTAGCTCCGATCGGGTTTCGATGTCATATTGAATATAGTCGTAGTTTAGTTTAATGTTGCTGATTAATTGCGATAAACGTGTTTTGGCCGTAACGCCAACAACGCCTATAGGATGATCGGTGGCTAGGTCAATAACACCTACTCTTTTATGCAGTTGCTTTAAATGTTCGCGAGGGTAAGCCGCCACGAAATTAAGCTTGTCACCGCTAACGCGAGCGAGATGACTTGAACGCGAAGCCCCGGTTAGCTGCCAGGCCTGCTGGGCGACAATAAAGAGTAATTCTTGGGGGTCGAGCGTACTGCTTAAAGCGCGTGCGGCCTCATAAAGCGTTTCCTGAATTCGGGCCCGTTTTTCAGCGTGCTCAAACAATTGCGTATTGCGAATGGCCACGGCTGCCTGGTTAGCGAACAGCCGGATGTTGTTAAGCTCATCATCGATAAAGCGGTGCTCGCTGCGGTAGCTGACCACCATAACCCCGACCTTAAAGCCTCGAACCAGCAGCGGAATTCCGACTGAGGCCTGAATCTTTTCTACCTTGGCAAATGTATCGTTCATGATCGAGTCGGCCGCTCTATTATGGGCTATGTAAATTGTATCGCGTTGAAGTAGCTTTTGAATAGTAGAAGGGGTTGCGCTGCCGGTATCGGGTTTGGTGAGCTTGTCGACATGCATGACGCCGGTCATTATGGGGGGGAAGTCAAACTTCTGGGTTTCCTGCTCATAGATGTAGAGCATGACGACATCAGACTTGAGTACATCTTGCGTCTTCTTTACAATAGCGTTGAGCGTACTCTTTAAATCTCCCAAGACCGTGGCCTCGGCCACCTCACGGGCGGCGTTGCGCGTTTCGCTCACTTGCTCCAGTAATCGGGCATTTCTCAGGGCCAAAGCGGCGTGGTTGGCAAAAATTTGAGCGGTTTCTTGCTCTTTATCGGAGAAATCACGCTCGCTTTCAAAATTTACATAGAGGACTCCTAACAGTTCATCGCCAATGCGCAGGGCTACACCTTGAAAACTTTGCGCTTTAATATGCTCTAGAAATCGGCGCGTGGTTTTGCCTAAAAAGTGGTAATGCTGCTCATCGGCTACATTTTTAACACCGACCCATTGCGACTCCATAATGGTATGGGCCGTTCCCCCTCGCCGAGGTTCGACCTTTTGAAAAATATCCCATGAATCGATTGTGATCCCAACCGCAACCGCCTTTTCTTGGTCAAATCGGTTTTGGCACGCATCGTACGGTAGAATTACAGCCGAGTCTGCTTGTAAAACGGCTTGGGCGCTATGCACAATTTGGGCTAAAACCTCATGCAAGCTGGCAACTCCGGCTAAGGCTTCGGCGGCCCGGCGCATGTATTCCAACTGTTTTATCCGGCGGGCGCTGTCGAAAGCTATCGCTGCCTGGTTTACGTAGAGTTGGAGCGCCTTGATTACCGCCTCGGAAAAGCGGCGCGGCTGCGCGTAATGGAGCCACATCACGCCGATGCGCATGCCTTCTACAGAAAATGGCAGGCATAAAGCTGCCCGAACACCGTTCCAAAACAGAGAGGGGTTAATCCGATGTTTTTCTTTCTCCGTGTCTTCAATAATTTCACATTTTCCCGAATGCAACACTTGCATTGATAGCCCGAACGGACGTACCAAACTTTTAATATCGATTTTCTTATCTTTGCCAATGTTGGCCAAATATTCTGCTCGACCGGTTGTTTGATCAAGCAAGATGAGGCTGGCACCGGTAGCATTTGTGGTCGAATAGGCTAATTTTACAATATCCTGTAATACTTTGTCCGGATCGTGTGATGATACCAAAGCGTTGCTGGCCTCAAAGAAAGAACTTATTTGTTTGGTCGCGAAGCGCGTTTCTTGCAGAAGGCGCGTATTATCTATAGCTGTGGCGGCAGTATTGGCAAAGGTCGACACGGCTTCGATATCCTTGGGTAAGATGTCGATCTTGGTAAATTTGTTGTCGGCGACTAAAATGCCGATGGTTTGATCGCGGGCTAAAAGCGGCACCACAATTAAGGGGCGTCCCGGCTTGAAAGCCTCAATAAACTGAGCGGGAATTTCCCCGGAATTTTCTGCCGTAACAAGAAGATGCCGGCCCTGCAATACGGCTTGTGAGAAAATATCCGTTTGTGAAGCATCAACCGGCAGCGTTAAATTGCGTATGGCGCAGTCGATAGGGGTTGGCCGTAGAGCATCGCGTTCCAGGCTTTGCAGGTAGCGTGAAAAATCGAAGCCTTGGGCTACGTCGTTTTCCCAATCCGCTTCGGCTTTGCTTTCTTCTATATGCCCAACCCCCATCCGGCCCACCAAATATTCGCCGTGGGCATCGAGCAACAGCAGGGCGGCGCGGTTAAAGCTTAAGCCATAATTGGCGGTGACGCCCGTAAGAACCACGTGCAGAATTTTGTCGATGTCTTCTGATACCTGGATATAGTCGCTGATCCTGTACAGCACATCCAGGCGAGCGGCGTACTGTTTGACGTGATCGTGGGTGCGCGCATTGCCGACGGCGATAGCCACCTGATCGGCAAAGGTTTGGCATAACTCCACTTCTTCTTGCGTAAACGTGCGCGTTTGGCCGATGGCATCCAGACTGAATGAGCCAATGACTTTATCTTTGAGAATTACCGGCACAATTAAGATCGAGCGAATATCGAACCGAGCGAATACCTCGCCGACCGGACCAAGTGCGGCTTTATCCGTGATTTCCGATAGGTTTACCAATTCTTTAGTGGTGATGAGTTTTTCCTCAAGCGGCACGCCTTTAACCTGAATGGTTTCGTCTTGGGTGCCAAGCGCCGGATACTCGGCGACAACGCGCCCCTGCTCACATTTTGGCTCCTTCAATAAAACCAGGCCGCTGTGATCGGCTTGGATCAAATCAACGGCGGCCTGACAAACAGACTCAAGGATAGCATCGATTTCCAGCGTTGAACTCAGTTTGGTCGAGACCTGCTGGATGGCTTCGAGCTTACGGGCGCGGCGTTCGGCCTGCGCGGTGGCGGCTAACTCTTTGGCCCGTAGGCGGGCCTTTTGGATAGCGGCGGCAGCCTGTGAGGCAAACAAACCGATTGGCCCCAGTTCCGCCTCGCTGATGTGGCGCTGGCTGAATTTGGTATCCATTGATATTTTGCCAATAATTTCACGCTCCAGCAGCAGCGGCACGCAGATCCATTGTTTAATATTTTCCTTGGCCAACTCTTTTTCATAGGGTAAGGGAGCCGACCCTTCCCGTTCAAAAAGACGCGGCTGCGGATCGCGCATCATCTTATCTAAATAGGCATCGCCGGTGATGACACAGCGAAAGCCTTCAAAATTGGCATGCATACCGGCCTGAGCCGTACCGATCATGGTTTGCCCATCATCCGAGACCAAATACAACCGCACCCGATCAAAACCGATGGAGCGAATACCTTCTAAAATAATGTCCAGCGTCTCCGACAGATCTTGCCCGTTCAGTAGCGCTGTACTGATTTTCATCAGGTGCTCTAAAATCTTTTTTTCGCGGGCAGCTTCTTTTAAGCGGCTTTGGTCGGCGGCCATTTTGATCAGCATATCAAGCTCATCATAATTGAGCGGTTTGGCCATATACCGATACGCGCCCGCCCGCAGCGTTTCCAGCGCCGACTCCATGCCCCAGCCGGTGAAGACGATAATTTCGACGCCGGGGTAGCGGGCCTTTATGCGTTGCGTTAAAATGACGCCCAAAGGTTCGGGGTCGTAACCGGGTTTGGGGACGAGTAAGTCGTCGATAAGGGCCACATGGTATTCGCCCTGGGCGCGTTCCAGTTGCTCCAGAGCTTCGGCAGCGTTGGTGGCGGTATCGACGTGGTAGTGATATTTTCGAGATAAATGTTTGGCCAGTGGCTTGAGCAAACTGGTTTCGTCATCGACGAGGAGAAGCCGCAGTGGTTCGTTCATCGCATTATTTCTCCTGAACGGAGTCGATTGGCAGTTCTACCAAAAAGGTCGAGCCGAGCGGTATCACGCTGCGCTCAACCGATACGCGCCCGCCTTGCGACTCGATTAAGCTGCGCGTAATAAATAACCCCTGTCCGGTGCCGCCCAAACGGGTGGTGAAACCCAGGCTGAAAATTTTCTCCCATAACCGACGATGAACGCCCAACCCGGTATCCACAAAACGGACTTTTAAGGGGAATTTGGCATCTTCGGGAGCGTAGGCGGTTGTGATAGTTAATATTTTTCCGCTGCCCGGCTTTAGATCCATGTGCTGCATAGCATTGAGCATGATATTAAGGAAGGCTTGCTCTAATTGCACCAGGTTAACCACCGTCGACGGAATATTTTGGCTTAGTTCCGTTTCTACTTTTACCCGATTTTTGCGCAGCACCGGCCGCAGTAGAGCGACGGCTTGCTCGACAATACCATTGATATTGGACCGGCAGCCTGCCTCTTGACGCATAAGCTGTTGAAACAAATCAACCGTGTGGCGCAGGTCATTGAATGTCGTCAGCAAATCTTCTGCCGCCTGGCGAATTTCGGCAAAGTTAACGGTTTTGTCCGGTTCGCGTTCGAAGCTGACGCAATCGAGGTGAAGGTTATGGAGTTGGATATCCAGCCCCGACATTTTATTGTAGACCTCGTGGCTGAAGCCGCCGGCCAGTTGGCCGCTGAGCATCAGTTGGTTGAGCGAGCGGAAGCGCTGTTCCATCGCTTCGCGTTCGATAATTAAGCCGCATAGCGCGCCGGCCGCTACAGCATCTTGCCGCAGGTAGGGGGTAAAGGCTTCGGGTTGGGGATGCAGCAAAAAGAGCGCGTGATGCACTTCGCCTTTGGCCTTAATCGGCACGCCGATGCACGATTCAAACGGCAGCAGATCGAGCAGCTTGCGGAAGCGATCTTGGGTGCGACCGCGCATTCTGTCCTCGAAAATTCGAGCGCCTTCCTTGATGACGTCGCGGACCGGGCTTTCGCTTAAGTTGTGAATAGCGTCTTCGTGGAGTTCAACATGACCGGTTTGGGCGGTGATAGAGACGGCTCTTGAAATGGGATCGAGCCGGAAGATGAGGCCCGCTTCCGCCTGGCTGGTGGCGACAAGCTCGCGCAGCACTTCGTTAAGTTGGCGATCGAAAGAGCCTGTACTGTAAGCGGGCACCGGCAACGATTGCAGCGCGTTCGTGGCGATTGTTTTAGACGGCAGGGTGGCCCGCCAGCGCGGAATTGTTTCACCCCGGCCCAGGCGGATCAGCACATGTTCGATTTCGCTTAAATCGAGCGGTTTAACGAAGACCTCAAGCACACCCGCCTGCTCAATGTCCCGGCTACGTTCCGGCAGCCATTCGGTAGAACTCATGAGCACGGCCCGACTTGGGCGTGAGCGGCGGTTGATGCGCTCTAAAAAAGCCAGGCCATCCATACCCGGCAGATTGAGATCAACAAACAGCAGACCATATGTCTGCTGCTCAACCATTTCCAGCGCTTCCTCGGCTGTTTCGGCAGCATCGACCCTATAGCCCAGATGCTCTAGCCACGTCACCAACGGCTGTCGAAACTCAGGATAGTCATCGACGATCAAGATCGTGCCTACCCGCTCGATAGCGGTTGTGTTGGGCTGATGCGGGGGTAAAAAGGGTTTGACGTTGTGGGGATGGTTCTCTGTGGCGATAAATAAATTGGTGGTTTTGAGGGTAATATCTTCTGGGGGAAAGAGGCCGTAATTATCCATAATACCGGCCACGACTTCAATCTGCTGCATTCGGGCACGAATACTCAACCGCAAACGCCTGGCCCGCCTGTCGAGATAGACAATAACGGCTTCAACGACATCGCCAAGCCACACCAAATCGTCCGGTTCCTGCACTTTCCAGGTTGCCAGCTCTGATAAAGGCACCAGCCCATCGACGCCGGGGCTGACTTCAACAAAAATACCGTGCGCCGTAATGTTTTTAACCGATCCTTCAACGACATCGCCAACCCGAAACGCACGCTCAAAGTCGCGCCAGGGATCGGGCAGGGTGATCCGGTAGCTTAGCTCCATACTCTGTCCGTATCTGGCCAGTTCAATAACCTTGCCCTCGATGTCATCATCTTCTTGCCACAGATTTCTGGGATCAATGTTGCCCGACCAGGATAGTTCCCGGCGGCGGATATAAGCCTGCGTGCCGTCGTGAAGACGCACGAAAATGCCGTATGGCAGTAACTTTTCTACCTTACCCATCACATGCTGTCCCACAGCATATGCCAGCTTGCTTTGTTCCATAGTTTTCTCAAGAACTGTTATTTAACCCAAGTTGCCATGTTGCGGCGAAAGATCACACCTCGATACACTTATGCACTCGGTATGATTTTTGCCGCACCCCTCGATACGCGCTCCACTCCGCTCCTCTTCAGGCTCGGAATGTATCCCGCGCTACTCGGGATGCTTCACTTCATAACATTGGGAAGCAACTTGGGTTATTCATTCCATTAATTAGGTCATCAGCCTCAACCTCGGTTTGGAGTTTTCTTCTCTTCTCCAATGGGGCGGACACACTACACTTGGTCAATATTTCCACTGCTGTTGGGGATGGGGAAATGGTGTTGAATGCGGTTTTGTTAACAAACGCGACTAATCCAGTATAGCATGAAGTGGTTGTCAGATTCTTTCAACTTTCTGGCAATTTTCCAACAAATGGGGTAAGGGGGTCACTGCCATTAAGTTAGTGACTGGTGCTAGCCCCCCTAGCCCCCCAGAGGGGGGAATTTGTTTTTCTTCTCCTTGGATGGGGGAGGCAAGGGCGGATGGTTGGGACGCAACGAGGTTAGCCCCCCCTCGGTCCCCCCCGCTGGGGGGGAGGTTTTCGCCCCTCCCCCTGGCAGGGGGAGGTTGGGAGGGGGTCGATTCGTCGCCGGACTCATCCCGTTGGTTGTCTTGCTGCCCATAAATTGTCTCCCCAGCGAAGCTACTTTGCTTTTTTTCTCCCCCCTTTGGGGGGCCGGGGGGGCTAATCCCCGCCTCTTGGCGCTCGGCAGTTGACTTTAATAAGTGTTCGGTATTCATTCTTGCATAGTGGATATTCTAATTTCAACAGCGCTGTCGTTGGGGCGTAACGGGCCGCTTCCAGCAACAGGCAGTCGCGTGCCATCCGCAGGGCGATACAGACCGGCCAGCAAGCTATAATTGCCGGTGGTGATATCGGCGGGTAGGTCTAGTTGGTGATGGCTCAATACAATATCGCCGGGCTGCCAGGCCGCAGTTGGAAAAAAGCCGCCGCCGGGCGGAACATCACTTTGGGCGCTGAGTTCGCCGGTTGCGTTGAGTAAGTGCAGAAAGGCGGTGTAATTAGCGTCGGGCGTGCTTATGGCTTCCCAGTACAGCGTAACGTCAAGCTGCGTGTCATGGTGTTCGACCTCATATCCCAGCAGGCGAATGTGATCATCGAACATTGCGTCCACATCGTTCGCGCCCATATAAACCGGCCATTGATCCGGTTCGAGGCGCAGCGTCGTAATCGCGCCGGGGATGTCCTCGCCGGCCAGGTTGCGCACCGGCAGCGGCGTCAGCGTATCGGGCAGAAAAAGGCCGACATCCAGCCGCAGTAGCGCCGGTGTGGGTAAATCATCCGGTAGATCGAGTGTTCGGGTTTCGCGGATAACCTCGCCTGGTCGCCAACTGCGGGTAGGGCGCTCGCTGTCCACCGGCGGGCCGTTGACCAGCGCAACGCGCTCATCGCCCAGAAACGCTTGCAGGCTGATATGCGCATTTTGGTCGATGGCTCGCAGCGCCTGCCAGTAGAGCGTCACCGCCGGGGTGTCGCCGAGATGTATCTGCTCCGGCTCGATTTCGTAAGCCAACAGACGAACGTGATCATAGTAGGTGTGCTCCAGCGGCGTAGCCGACGCCGGAATCGCGTCTGCCGCCAGCCGGGCGAAAGCTACCTCCGGTTCGACCCGTTCAAACGCGCCGTTGGCTGCCACTTCAACCGCCGACCAACCGGTTGCGAAATCCAGCGTTTGCCACGACGAGTCGGACGACTGAACGCCCACTTGAAGATCATACAACCCCGGCGATAGCGTCGAGCCGGACAGATAGCAATCGCTCTCGACGATTTCGCCGGGAGTGCTGGCCGCTTGCTCGAAACCGGGGCGCGTGCTGCACGCCAGCCAATCGCCGTGCTGCTCTTCATTGATCCACAGCCGAATAGCAACCGGATTTTCGCTATCGCTCAAGTTCTCCCAGATAAGGCGAACGGTAACGGCATTCTCGGCCTCTTCCCAGCGATAGCCAAACAGACTCATTTCATCTTTTATGAGAGCAAGCTGCGGATCGGCGGGAAACTGTATCGGGTTGGGATAAATCTGCGCGTAGTCAATACGGTCGATGGTGATGACTTTCTCCGGGGGAACGTGCTGCTCGAAGTAGTGAATGACGCCCGGACTGGGATCAAGCTTGCGCTGCGACTGTTGGATGTAGAAGATGATTTTGTCGGCGCGAACCCACTCGCCCTTGGCATCGAGATTGAGGCGGGTGCCGTCGAAGCCCATGAGGTAGTGAAAGAAGCGGCTGGCAACAACCATCGACTCCGGATTTTCTTGGCTTTGCAGGTAATCGGCCACCTGATCCATGCCCTCGCCCCAGCCGATGCGGGTAAGTTGAACGGCTACCGGGCCACCGCCGGCCAGCGGGTTAAAGTAAGAAAAGTAGTACGGATGGAAGGGCAGGGCGGTCGCCAGTTGGATCGTCAGCAGCGCGCCACCGGCCAGCCAGACCCGCTGCTGCGACCAGTGGAGCCGCTGCGCGAATTGCAGAAAGGCGGCAGCAGCCAGGACATTAAGCGCCGGAAAAGCGGCCATCAAAAAGCGATCCTGCTTATGGCTGCCCAGGCTCATTCCACCGACATACAGCGCGGCGTAAGCCAGCACGGCCCACAACCCCGGTTCATCAAGCCAAGTGCGCCACTGTGCAGGCGGCGACCAGCGGCGGCGAATTAGCAACCATATTCCCAGCAGCAGGCCGATCAACATCAGCGGCGTGGTGCGCAGGATGAAGATAACCGGATAGAAGATCAGACCGGGATCTTCATCTAAAACGGTTTGGCCGAGGAAAAAGATTTTGACTCCTTCTTCTCCGACTTTGCCGATCAGATAGTCGGACATCAGGCTAAACGTCGGACCGGGAACAGTCCAGGTCGCGGGCCACAGCGCAATAAATGTGGTGATAACCGTCGCTAGCCAGCCGAGCATCGTTAGAACAGAACCACGCAGGGCAGCAGTCCACTGTGTGTTGTCGCGAAAATGCCAGATGAGGCTGATGACGCCAAACATCGGCAGCAGCACCAGCGCCTGCGATTTCGTGAGCCAGGCCAGTCCGCCGAAAACGCCGGAAATCAGCAAATGGGGCCAATAGCGATCCCTTCGGTGGGCGGTTATCAGTGCCAACAGCGACACCATCATCAAGCCGGTCAGCAAGCCTTCGGCCCGATTGACGCGGCTGTCACTGAGGTAAAAGGGATCGAGGCTGATGAGGATCGCAGCCAGCAGCGCCAATCGCTGGCCGAACAATTTGCGCAAGTATAGGAAGATGGCGACGACCAACAGCGTGTTGGTCAGAACCACCGGAAAGCGCTGAAGCCACAGCGTTTCGGTGCGATCCCACTCGTGGACCAGCAAATATACCCCGGCATCGCCGATCCAACTGCCTTGCAGCACCGAACGATAGAGCGAGGCCAGAAACAGCCACAGCGTTTCCAGCCAAACCGGAAATATACCGGGATAGCCGTCGCCGACGAGCGTGCCGGGCAAATCACCCGCCAGCAGCGCCCGATAAAAATCAACGGCCCAATCCCAGCGATCCGGCTCATCGACCACCCGAAAAACGTTGAGCGAGGTCAATCGCACCGAGGCGGCCAGGATGAAGACCAAGAGGGTTTCGATATGAAGTTGATATTTTTGTAAGGTGGTACGTTTTTGCATCACATTAAGTTTATAGAGTTCGTGGAATTGAGCGTTTAGGGAGTTAGGGCGTTTATGGTTACGGGGATTGTAAGATGATCAGCGCCGTTGGGCAAAGTGAGGCGTTCGCCTGTTTCAACGCGGTAGAGCGCTAACAGTAATTTATGAGGCTCGGAGCCGACGTCGGCCGGAATATCCAGCTTTATGGGGTCGATTAGGATCTCACCATCGGCCCAAGTCGTCGTGGGAGCGCTCCCATCGAGTGGCATGCCGTCTCTTTGGGCGATGACCTGCTGATCGGCATCGAGTAGTTGGGCTGTCAAGGTGTAATCGATATTGATTAGGCTGTTAGCTTGCCAGACCAATTCGACGTCGAGCGGTTGGCCGGGGGTAATAATCAAGGCCGATGTCTCGCTCTCGTTTTGGCGCAGCCCCAATAATTCTACCCCTTCACCGAAGCTGGTGTTGGTCGTCAAGTCAAGCGAGGGCGTTTCGAAGCTGCGCGGTCGACCATCGACAGAGACCGGAAGCAATTCGATAGGACTTTCCTCGCCAAGTTGGGCAGTTAGCCGGTATTCACCCGGCGGCACGTTGGACGGCAGAGTCAAGCGCCACGGATCGCGGATGACATCGCCGGATTGCCAGCGGTCGGTTGGAAAGTTGCCTGCCGCCGGGGTGCCGCTCCAGATGGCCCGAGACGTGTTGTCAGCATCGACTAAGGCCAGTTCGATAGGATAATCACTCTCGATATTTTTCAATGCCTGCCAATAAAGGGTCATCTCACGACTCTCGTTGGGCTGCCAGGGTGTGGTAGGTGGCGTATCCGTTAGCCCCAGTAATTTGGCCCGGCCCTGGAGAACATCGGCATCAGTAGTCTCGGTCAACGCTAAATCAGAGACGGTGATCGGTTGCGCAGGTCGATCTACTTTTACGTGAACATCCTCCAGTACTAACGGAAAGTCGCCAACGCGCTCGCCGGTGGCCGGGCGGTCGATCCAGGCTTTGAGGTAATAGTCGCCCGGCGGCGTACCGGGCAAAAGGGACAGCGTAAAATCATCGCGGGCGACCATGCCTTCCTGCCACGCTTCAAACGGCACGCGGGCCTCCGTGCCGAGCGACTGGCTCTGCCCCCAGACCTCGCCGTTGTAATCGGCCAGACTGAGGCCGATGGGTTCATCAGGCGCTTTACCTTGCCATTCCCAGTAAAGTTCAACGGTTGATATTTCGCCAGGCCGAAGCATATCGAGCCGATTGCCGGAAGCATCTAACAGGTTAAAGCCTAACAACTCGGCCTGACCGACCAATCGCGCATCATTTTCGATGATGTGCTGGAGATGGAGCGAAGGGTAGATCCAGGCATACTCCAGGCCGTTGAGTGTGACGACGTGGGCCGGAGGAACAGCCCGATAAAATTGCAGCGCACCATCGGTCGGCAGTTGGCGCTGAAGC
>JAGRBZ010000153.1 GCA_020433805.1 Anaerolineae bacterium | reverse complement strand
GTGACATCTTGCTGGTTCGCAGCCGGGGATGCCGTAGGCAGTGCCTCACTAATCTCTTGTTCCGGTGTGGCGGAAGCCTTCACGGTAGCTGATGGGGTTGACGTTGGTTCAGCGGGTAAAGAGGTAGAAGTGGGGCGAGTAGCGAGGATCAGAAATAATGTCAATAGAATACCCAGTAAAGGGGTAAGGATAATGATATTCCGTTTGCTTAGCCGCGGCATGGTGTTTGTGTCTTCATTGCATAGAAATTACTAACGTTTTCTGAAGCGAAGATAAAGCAAAAGTCCCATGATGAAGATCAGTGCCGCCGACAGCAGCCAAAACAGCCGGTTTGACGTTGGCCCCGGTGGCGGTGGTAACGCCGTACGTTCGGCTTCGCTCTTGGCCCGGCGGCGGGCCAATTCTAATCGGAGGCTTGTCTCACCTGTGGCCATAGCCCAATGATGGTTGGCCGCAAAAATCGGTTTGAGAAGAAAGGAAAAGGTTCGCAGCAGGGGCTTATCGGCCCGAATTTGCCAGTCGTAGATAACATGCGTCCGGGGTCCCTGCTGTTCCAATGTCCAGATGCCGCGTCCATTGAAGTCGCCCCAGGCTTCAAGGCGAAAGCCGTGCGGGTAGTTCGCCTCGGTAACGCGAAAGAACCAGCGCAAGGTATACGGCAGCCAGCCTTTGGTCACCATATCGATTACCCGGCCGATGCCTTTGTCATCACCGGGCGCAACTTCCGTAACGTCCAAATAGACGGCGGGCCACCATTCGACCAAACGGAGTGGTTCGCCCAATATATCGGCGATCTCTTCAACCGTGCCATCGACGTACCAGTCGGTTATAAAATGATAATCATTGCTTGCCAATGTGATCGACGCTTTCTACTGAAAAGGAGTTCCTTTAAACGATAACTGGATTACCTGGCTCCAGTTATGATCAGTCACGATATACATCACATATTTGGGTGACGGTTCCTTGTGGGTCTGTTTGCTCGCCAAACCACAAAACCGCATGATGTTGATAAATTCCTACCCCGATAGCCGGCCAATCAAAACGCGACCACGTTCCTTTCTCCAGAATGACGTCAACATGAGAAGGGCTACTCTTCCAACCGTTTAACGCCCCCGTAGCCGTGGCCTGCCCGGCCGTTCCGTATGCATTCTCATAGCCATTGCCTGAATAAACGTTAGATGTTATCTCACGCGGTTTGTTCCACATTTGTGAGGCATAGGCGTGATCGGCAGTGTAGCAGACCGGACTCCAAATACCTTGATCCGACCAACTATGCATATTACAAGGTAGGCCATGATCAAAACCACTATCAGGGTTGTTCTCATGTAAATCGAACACGTGCCACTGCGCCACTTCTGTTAGCGATTTTGACACCGGGACACTGGGCAGCCCATTGTCATTACGATATTGATTAATAAGATTGACCAATTTTGACTCTTCTGCGGTTAGGCAGCTACCGAAGCCAGCAGGGGGAGACAAGACGAGGGGCAAATAGACATAAGTTGTGATAGACGTCGTAACAATAGGTTCTAGTGAAGTGGTAAAGGGAGTAGTGTGATTGCCGGTTAACACCAGCTCTGTGGTGGCAAGCGCTAATTCATCATCAAGCTTTTGCTTCTGTATAACAAAATTATACGCGCCCTCTGTTGTATGTGGCATAGATTTATAGGACAGAGAGACGGAGTCAGTATGAGCGACATTAAGAAGGAGTAAGGTAAAGAAAATAGTCAGTAAAGGGATAAGGATTATCGCTTTTCGTTTGTTTATTCGTAGCACGATTATCTCCAGGCACCTTATTCTAGATGTATTAGGCGTTACGCACTTGACACTCATGGATGTCATTTCGTAGCCAAAGGCGGAGAAATCCCTATAGCATTTGCTTGCAAACCGTTTTCTCAGGGATTTCTCGTCGTTCCTCCTCGAAACCTGTCCTGAGTTTGTCGAATGGATGACAGGCCAACTGCGTAAGGCATATGTATATCGAACGACCTTTTATACAGTTGCTAACGTCGGAACCGGAGTGAGCCAGTGACTATACTTTGGCATTTCACCCATAACCACCCGGAAATAGACATCACGTAGCCTTTGGGTAATAGGTCCGGTGCTGCCGTTACCAACAAGGCGATGATCAATAGAGCCGATGGCAGCCATCTGAACGCCGGTGCCACAGTAGAACGCTTCTTCAGCCATGTAAAGCTCACTGCGGTCGATGTCGCGCTCGATGACGTCAAGACCCAACTCTTCACGAGCCAGATGGATGAGTGTTCTGCGGGTAACGCCCTCCAGTAGGTTGCTGGTGATAGGTGGCGTAATAATAGCGCCATCGCGCACCATCATAAAGTTGGCCGCGCTGCCCTCTGAGACGTGACCGTCCTGGTTAAGCGCAACTGCATCGTCAAAACCGTTGAGCATCGCCTCGCTTTTGATCAGCGCGCTGTTAACGTATGCCCCGTTGACCTTACCCCGGGCCGGAATGGCCGTATCATCAACGCGCCGCCAGGAGCTAACGCAAACCTTTGCGCCTTTATCAGCCTCCAGATACTTACCCACCGGCTGGCTGAAGATAGCGATTTTGTCGATGGCGTCGTGCAGCCATACGCGGAAAACGCCGTCATCTTTGTAAGCAATCGGGCGAATATAGCAGTTTTGCCGCCAGCCCTCGCGGCTAAGCAGTTCGATCGTAATATCGGCTAGCTGTTGGGGCGTGAAATCGAAATTGCACATAAGCAATTTAGCGCTGTGAAGAAAGCGCGTGTAGTGATCGACCAACCGGAAAGCATAAAGTTGTTCGTGCTCTTCATTCCAGTAGCCGCGCATCCCGCCAAAGCAGCCGGTGCCGTAGTGGAGGGTATGGCAAGTGATGCTAACGTGGGCTTGCTCAATGGGAACGATATTGCCTTCGAAATAAGCAAGTGTTGTCATAGGGTTTTCTCCTTTGGGATTTGATTGAACTATTGTAAGCAACAACGGTTTTCGCAGCAATTTGGTCGTATATTTATACAGACCGATTCAATCAGTAAAGCGTACAGCAGTAAGTGTTATTTCGATAATTTAAGGCCGAGATAAAACGAAGAAATATCGGTTCAACAGGATTTCGTGGGGTTGACGCAATAAAACATAAAACCTGATGCGTAAAAAATAATGTCGTTTTGCGTTTTACGACCTTGTCAACCCCCTGAGTTCCAAAAGAACCGAAATATCCTTTAAAAAGGCTTGACAAACACAAAAAACTATGTTAAACTAACTTCAACTTAGTAAGTTAATTTTACTTACTAACAAAACGGACAACGACACATGATCATCAACAAAAAACTTACACACCGTTCCACAAAAATTCACAACCGCCTGCTAACACTTAAAACCATTTACGAGCACCAAGAAATTAGCCGGGCCGACATTGCCCGGATTACGCGGCTCACCCGGCCGACCATATCTAGCGCCGTGGCCGAACTCATTGATGAGGGCATCGTCGAAGAAACCCGCCAAGGGCCATCGGCCGGTGGTAAGCCGCCTACATTCCTGCGGGTCGTGCCGACCTCTCGCTACCTGATTGGGGTCGATCTGGACAGTGATGAATTTCGGGGCAGCGTTCTCGACCTTCGCGGGAATCTGCTGCATAGTGTAACACTGCCTGTAGACGAACAAGATGGTGATTTGGCTCTAGAACTGGCCTATGCGTTGATCGATCAACTGCTGGCATGGGCCGATCGCCCCCTTCTGGGAATCGGGTTAGGAACCCCCGGTATCATCGATGCCGAGCATGGTATAATCCGCCGGGCTGTTAATCTCGATTGGGAAAATCTGCCCCTGCGAAAGTTGTTACAAGATCGCTATGATTTGCCGGTTTACATTGGCAATAATACCCACTTGGCCGCCTTGGGCGAATATACCTTCGGTTGCCACTCGGACATTAAAAATCTAATTATGGTCAAGGTTGGACGCGGCATTAGTGCCGGCCTCGTTATCAAAGGCCAATTGTTTTACGGTGACGGGGCCGGGGCCGGTGAAATCGGTCATGTAGTGGCCGTTGATGGTGGCGAGGCTTGCCGTTGCGGTAACTTTGGTTGCCTCGAAACGGTGGCCAGCAGCCAGGCCGTCATTAAGCGCGCCAAGGTCATTGCCCAAAGCAACCCTCAATCTCTACTCCATAATTTTGCCTCTTCTATCGAGGCCATCGACTTACAAGCTGTTCAACAGGCTTTTTCAGCAGAAGATGAAGATGTCCAACAGATTATTAATGACGTAGGCCGATTTCTTGGCATGGCTCTGGCCCATCTGGTCGGAGCGTTAAATATCGAGCATATGCTCATCGGGGGTTTGATGAGCAGTTTCGGAGAACCATTGCTTGAGTCGATTCGTCGAGAAATGCGCCGCCGCGCTATGTTTCTTCTGGTTAATGAGACTCACGTAGGCTTTTCTACTTTAGGAACAGACAGCGTCATTATGGGTGCGGGCGCTATCCTCTTAGCTGAAGAATTAAATATTGTTTAATATTTTTTTAACCAAAACTTTGTAAATTAAATTTACTTACAAAGCAAGTAAAGGAGATTATGAGATGAAACAAATTACGTTACAAGCTCCATTATCCGGCTATTTGATGCCGTTGGAACGGGTGCCCGATCCCGTCTTTGCCCAGAAGATGGTTGGCGATGGCATAGCCTTAGACCCCGCCAGCCCGTCGTTATTGGCTCCCTGCGACGGCCACGTGGTTCAACTTCATCCGGCGCATCACGCTCTGACCTTGGCCACCACCGATGGCCTGGAGCTGTTGATGCACATTGGGCTTGATACGGTGAATCTCAAAGGGGCCGGCTTTGAACCGGTCGTCAAAACCGGCGATCAGGTCAAGCTGGGTGACCCGCTCATTCATTTCGATGCCGACTATGTGGCGACCCACGCCAAAAGTCTGCTGACCATGATTGTTGTAACCAATAGTGAGCGTGTTGCAGGAATTAAAGGGCACAGTGGCAGCGTCACCGCCGGGCAGGAAAGCATCTTGGAAGTGACTCTCAACGGCGAACAGGCTGATCACATTAAAAAGGACTTTGAGCCGGTGGTTTCCAACGCCATCTTAATCCCTAACCACGACGGTCTGCATGCCCGACCGGCAGCGGTTCTAACTAACATTGCTCGCAAGTACCAGGCCGACATTTATCTGCAAAAAGGCAGCGAACAGGCCAATGCCAAGAGCGTTGTCGCCTTGATGAATTTGAACGTCCGGCATAATGACAAAGTCAAACTCATCGCCCGTGGCACCGATGCTCACGAAGCCATTCGCACCTTAGGCCCAATGGTCGAGCAAGGTTTAGGTGAAGCCGGCGCGACGCCGGTATCGGCTCCGGCTAGCGTTAGTGTGGCCGAAATTAACGCTCCGGCTCCCCGCCCTCGCTCTGATGATCCCAACCTGCTGTTGGGTGTGACGGCTTCACCGGGGCTGGCGGTTGGTAATATCTTTCAAATCCGCCATGCGACCATCAAAGTGACCGAAACCGCCACTGACCCGCAGCAAGAGGCAGAGCACCTGCGTCAGGCTATCGAAGTCGCCAAAATCGAACTGGAAGCGCTGCAAGCCCGGCTGCACGTCGAAGCCGATCCGGCCAAAGCCGCCATCTTTGCCGCGCATCAAGAGTTGTTGGAAGATCCCGACCTGATGGATATGACCCGCAGCACCATCGCTAAGGGTAAAAGTGCTGCCTTTGCCTGGCAGACCGCCGTCAATACCCAAGCCGACAGTCTGGCCCGCCTGAAGAATGAGCTAATTGCCGCCCGGGCCAACGATCTGCGTGATGTCGGTCGTCGGGTGCTGCAACATCTGACCGGCACGGAAGTCGAGGCCATTGAGGCCCCGGCCAACGCCATCCTGGTAGCGGAAGATCTGACCCCATCTGATACAGCCAATTTGGATCGATCCAAGGTGCTTGGCTTCTGCACTACGCTGGGCGGGGCTACCTCGCACGTAGCGATATTGGCCCGCAGCCTCGATATTCCGGCTGTGGCCGGCATCGACCCCCGGACTCTCGATCTGGCAAACGGAACACCGGTCATTTTAGACGGACGCCAGGGTACATTGCGGCTTAACCCTTCTCCCGAGGAAGTCACCCGCATCCGTGACTTGCAGCAAAAGCATGCTGCCAAGCACCAAACGGATCTGGCCCACGCCGCCGAACCGGCCATCACCAGCGACGGCCATCAACTGGAAATCGTTGCCAACATCGGTGGTCTGGCCGATGCCGAGCAGATTACCCATCTAGGTGGGGAAGGCGTTGGCTTGCTGCGCTCGGAGTTTCTCTTTCTGGAACGAACCAGCGCCCCCAGCGAAGATGAGCAGGCCGAAACCTATACCGCCATCGCGCGTGCTCTGGGTCCCAACCGACCGTTGGTTATCCGCACCCTGGATGTCGGTGGCGACAAACCACTGCCCTATCTGCCCATTCCCCACGAAGAGAATCCGTTCTTGGGCGAGCGAGGCATCCGGGTCGGACTAGATCGGCCTGAAATTCTTCGAACCCAACTGCGGGCCATCCTGCGGGCTTCAGCAGCGGGCAAGGTCATGGTCATGTTCCCGATGATCGCTACCCTGGCCGAATGGCGCGCGGCCAAAGCTATGCTGGAAGAAGAACGCGAAAAGCTGGGTGTCCCCGCCATTCCGGTCGGGATTATGGTCGAGGTGCCGGCCGCAGCGGTTCTGGCCGAACAATTCGCTCGCGAAGCCGATTTCTTCTCCATCGGCACCAATGATTTAACCCAATATACGTTGGCCATGGATCGCGGACACGCCAAGCTGGCTCCCAAGGTCGATGGCCTCAATCCGGCAGTGCTGCATCTGATTGCCCAGACGGTGAAGGGTGCGCATCAGCACGACAAGTGGGTGGGTGTTTGCGGCGGAATCGCCAGCGACCCCCAAGCTGTTCCGTTCTTGATTGGCCTGGGTGTCGATGAACTCAGCCTTAGCCTGCCGGCTATTCCCGGCGTCAAAGCTCAAATCCGGGCCTTAAGCCTGAGCGAATGCCAGTCCTTAGCCAAAAAAGCATTGACATTGGACACGGCCGCCGAAGTGCGTGCGCTGGCCCCTAATGCGTAATACAAAATGAGAAACAATACACAGGTTATTTTTCGAAAATTCAATTCTAAAAATTAATGCCATTGCAATTCAAAGATACTGGGTCCACGGATGGGGAAACTGTTTTAACCACGAATTACACAAATTAACACGAATAAAATTAGTGAAAATTCGTGCAATTCGTGGTTAATTTTATCCATTCGTACGCAATCCCATCTTGCGGACTCAGTGCCAATTCAAAAAACTTTAAGAAAAAGTCCAAAGGAGACTCAACTTATGACAGCCCAAAATGCAGTTTTCATCGAAGAACAATCAAACGGGTTCAGCCCATCCCATATGTGGAAAAACACCTTTAATTTTGCCCAAAAGCTTGGTAAATCGTTAATGCTGCCGGTTTCAATTCTGCCCGCGGCCGGTATTCTGCTGGGGGTTGGGGGCGGCTTACTGGCGGCAGCTAGCCAAGGCGTCATCACCATCGACTCAGAAGTGATCCGCAGTATCCTACAAATTATGCAAGACTCCGGCAGCCCGATTTTTGGCGTACTGCCCCTTATCTTCGCCATCGGCGTGGCCCTTGGTTTTACCAAAAATGATGGTGTGTCGGCTATGGCCGCAGTCATCGGCTACGTGGTCCTTTTAGGCGCAATGGGCGCGGTGGCTACGATTTTCGAGATGGATACCCGCACCGTAATAGGATTAGAGACGATCGATACCGGCGTTTTTGGCGGGATCATTATGGGAGGCGTAGCGGCTTTAATGTTCAACCGCTTCTACAAAATCCAACTGCCACCCTACCTGGGTTTCTTCGGCGGCAAACGATTTGTGCCGATTGCTACCGCTTTCGCCGCTATCTTTATCGGCTCGGCGCTTAGCTTCATCTGGCAGCCGATCCAGGTTGGCATCCAAGCTTTCTCCAATTTTGTGGTTGAAGGTAACCCAAGTTTGGCACTGTTTCTCTATATGTTCGCCAACCGGCTGCTGCTGCCTTTTGGGCTACACCACATCTTGAACGTACCTATCTTCTTCGAGGTTGGCCAGTTTGTTACAGCTAGCGGTGAAGTGGTTCGCGGCGAAATCCCCCGTTTCTTTGCCGGTGACCCTACTGCCGGTAACCTGGGTGGCGGGTTCCTGTTCATGCTCTTTGGTTTGCCCGGTGCAGCGCTGGCGATCTGGCAATCGGCCAAACCGGAAAATAAAGCACGCATCGGCGGTATTATGGTCACCGCAGCCTTGACCTCCTTCCTAACCGGTATCACTGAGCCGCTGGAATTTGCCTTCCTCTTTGTCGCACCCGTGCTCTACTTCTTCCACGCCATTATGGCCGGGGTCGCTATGTCTTTGATGTACATTCTGGGAGCAAAGCTGGGGCTGACGTTCTCCTTCGGCTTTATCGATTTCGTTTTATTGTACCCGCTCAACACCAAACCTTGGCTGGTACTGCTGATTGGTCCCTTCTTCTTCTTACTCTACTATGTTGTTTTCCGAGCGGGCATCAAGTGGTTCAATTTGAAGACGCCGGGCCGGGAAGAAGCCGATACGGTGGACACCGTTGAAGCGCAAGCCGGTACCGCCCACGAATTCGCCCGACAATTGGTTTTGGCCTTTGGTGGCCGGAGCAACATCACCCATCTCGATGCCTGCATCACCCGTCTGCGAATCGGCGTAGTCGACGCCGGCAAGATCAATCAAAACAAGCTTAAGGCCATGGGTGCCGCCGGGGTCGTGATGGTCGGCAATGGAGCGCAAGCTATCTTTGGCCCCCGCTCTGAAAACTTAAAGACCGAAATGGACGAGTATCTGAGCATCGCCGGCTCCGAAGCTGAACTGTCCGAAGCCGAGGTTACCGACGTCCAGTACACGCCGACAGAAACAACCGCTAAGCTGCGTGATCCTGAAGCAGCCGACAAAGCCCATAATTTCATCAAAGGTCTGGGCGGCTCGGTTAACATCAGCAAAGTCGAAGCGGCGGCAGAAACCCGATTGCGCGTGGTCGTTGCCGACGAAAATGTCATCGATGATGCCGCGTTGACGGCCGCCGGGGTCCACGCTATTATGCGCCTGCCCAACCAAGTGTTGCATCTATTGGTTGGCCTCAATGCCGACCAATACGCAGCCGAAATGAAGGGGCAACTGGCCACTGCATAAGCAAGAAGTTCCGGTTCACATGACAGCAGCGTGATAGCAAGGGGGTTTAGAGAGTACCGGTTATTACCGCTCTACTCTCCCTTAACTCCAACCTCTAGCGAGTCAGATTTCATCATAAACGAAAGGATTGTCCCATGTTAGTCATCAAAAACGCCACAATTTACACACCCGAACCCCTCGATCACCCCTGCGATCTCTTTATCGAGGCGGATCGCATTACCCAAATTACGTCGCATGGTCAAGTAGAGCCACCCGCCACCGCCAAACTAATCGACGCCAGCGGTCTTCAACTGGTTCCCGGCTTCATCGACCTCCAACTCAACGGCGCGTTTGGTCACGATTTTACCGCCAAGCCCGAAACCATCTGGCCGGTCTCAGCCGAATTACCCCGCTTCGGTGTGACTTCGTATCTGCCCACGATCATTACCTCGCCGCTGGAGACGGTAGCCGAGGCACAAAATGTACTTCTTCGGCAGCGACCGGCTGAATTCAGTGGGGCGGAACCGCTGGGGCTACACTTGGAAGGCCCGTTTCTCAACCCTCAGAAAAAGGGGGCGCACAACCCGGCTTACCTGCGCCGGCCGGATCAGGAGCAGATCAGCAATTGGTCGCCTTCCCAAGGCGTAAGTTTGGTGACGCTGGCCCCTGAACTGCCCGGTGTGTTGGAACTGGTGAGCCAGTTGGACGAGCGAGGGGTTCTGGTCAGTGCCGGTCACTCGCTGGCGACATTTGATGAAGCTCTGGCCGGAATGCGAGCTGGAATACGGTACGGGACTCACTTGTTCAACGCGATGCCGCCTTTGACCCATCGTGAGCCGGGGCTGGTCGGCGCGCTGCTTAACGACTCGCACAGCGTAATTGGCCTGATCCCCGATGGCATTCACGTCCATCCGGCGATGGTCAAACTGGCCTGGGCCGCCAAAGGCAGTGCCGGTATCAATCTCGTGAGCGATGCGATGGCCGCCCTCGGCATGCCGCCCGGACGCTATCAACTGAACGATTTTGAAGTTCATGTCAGTGCAACGGATGCTCGGCTAGCCGACGGTACACTGGCCGGCAGCATCCTGCCGCTGGATGAAGCAGTACGCAATCTGATCGAGTATACCGGCTGCCCGTTGAGCGAGGCCTTGGCTACCGTCACCACCACACCGGCTGCCCTATTAGGCCTCACTGAGCAGCGTGGCCATATCGCACCGGGCTTACTGGCCGACCTGGGGCTGCTCACCCCGGATTTGGAAGTGGCCATGACAATCTGTGCCGGACAAATTACTTATAACAATCAAGCGTCAGAAACCAGAATTTAGGGCAAAATCCCTATTTCGAACCTTTTGATGCCTTATCCCAATACTAAGGAGAAAAAAATGTTAAAGCAAACCCATCTTTATCAAGAAATTCACGAACAACCGGCAGTATTAGCCACCGTTTTACAGCAAGAAAAAGAAACCATCAGCCGATTGGCTGCCGAAATCAAGCAGCGCGACATCTATCACGTGGTCATCGCGGCCCGAGGTACCAGCGATAACGCCGGTCGTTACGCCCAGTACCTGCTAGGCGCGATCAACGGCCTGACCGTTACGCTGTCGACGCCCAGCCTCTTCTCGATCTACCAGCGCCCGCCCCGCTTTGGCAATGCTCTGGTACTGGGCATCAGCCAGAGTGGCAAAAGCCCCGACATTGTGGCTGTGCTGGCCGAAGCCCGGCGACAAGGGGTACTAACAGCCGCCATCACCAACTTTCCCACCTCCGACCTGGGCCAACAAGCCGACTTTGTGATCGACTTGCACGCCGGACAGGAACGTTCAGTGGCTGCGACTAAGACCTATACGTCTGAATTGGCCGTCATCGCCTTACTTAGCGCCACGCTAGCCGGAAATGCTGACATGCTGGCAACGCTGCAGCAACTGCCTGAATATGTGGAAAAAGTCCTGACCGTAAATGATCAGGTGGAACGCATTGCGGAACGGTATCGCTATATGCAGCATTGTGTCGTTATTGGACGCGGCTTCAATTACGCCACCGCCTTCGAATTGGCCCTCAAAATGAAGGAACTGACCTACACCATCGTCGAGCCTTACAGCAGCGCCGATTTTCTACACGGGCCGATGGCGGTCATCGAGCCAGGCTTCCCGGTTGTGGTCGTGGCTCCCTCCGGTGCGGTATTAGCGGAGCTGAAAAGCTTTATGGAGACACTGAAAGAACGGGGCGCGGAAATTATCGCTATTAGTAATGATCCAGGGATTCTAGAATTGGCTCGCACGCCGCTGGCGTTGGCTCAGGATATTCCCGAATGGCTTTCCCCGATCATCACGATCATTCCGGGGCAACTACTGGCGATGCATCTGGCCCACACCCGCGATTACGATGTCGATCGCCCGCGCGGCCTGCGAAAAGTAACTGAAACGCGCTAGCCATCAAACGCTTTGATCCTAATCAGTTCGCAGTAGTGCCTTACACAGTTCAAAAATTTTAACCACGAATTACACAAATTTTCATCTTTTCTAATTCGTGTAATTTGTGAAATTCGTGGTTGATTTTGAGATACGACCTTCAATTGCGTAACTCATATTAACAACAAATTTACCATTATCTCCCCAAATTCACAGTTAAAAGCCAAAACGTGAAAAAAAAGAACGTTTTTTTCACGTTTGTATGCTATACTAAAGCCAGTTCTTTGTTACAACGGTACACATTACGGTAATTTGGTTGACTAATTGGTTTTATGGTTCTTATGGGGAGGCAACGATGCGGCAGGAAGAAAATGGAATGAAGCGAACAACCTTATGGTTTTGCAGCGACTGTATTACCTGGTGGTTAAGCCGGCCGGCCGAACAAGCGGAAAGTTGGTATTTATATCGATTGGCGGAAATGCCGTCGGCCACCAACCAAAAGCCGGGCTGGACCGTGACCGGTTCGGACGCACTTTACTGCCCGCAGTGTGGTACGCAAATGGTGTCCTATAATGTTTCAAATCAAAAGGGCAGCAGCGAGTATGCATCGTTGAACTAGATGAATTTGAACTCCGCTATTATTCAGAACCTTCCTTACAACACCTTCAATCATAACATCTCAAAATTTTTGTAGGACAAACTTAAGTTTGTCCTACAAAAACCCTACGATTTGCTTGAGACAAATCGTTCTCCGGTTTGCACTCGCCACAGCGAGGCATAAATACCGTTAGCCGCAATTAATTCCTCGTGGCGGCCTTGCTCCACTAACCTACCTTTATCCAAAACAAAAATCTTATGGGCATTACGCACCGTTGACAGCCGGTGGGCAATGACAATGGTCGTGCGCCCCACCGCAATACGTTCCATCGAGCGCTGGATGGCGGCTTCGGTTTCGTTATCAACCGACGACGTTGCCTCATCAAGGATGAGAACCGGCGGATCTTTCAGCACGGCGCGAGCAATCGAGAGGCGCTGGCGTTGACCACCGGAGAGTTTCTGACCGCGTTCACCGACGATGGTATCATAGCCCTGTGGTAAATTAGTGATGAAATCGTGCGCCTCGGCGATTTTAGCGGCGTGGATGATTTGCTCGTCGGAGGCGTCGAAGGTGCCGTAGGTGATATTTTCGCGGACGGTGCCGTGAAAGAGAAAGACATCCTGGCTGACCAAGCCGATAGCGCCGCGCAGATCGGCCAATTGCAGCGTGCGGATGTCGTAGCCGTCGAGGCAGACGTGCCCGCGTTTGACGTCGTAAAAGCGCAGCAGCAGCTTGATGATCGTGCTTTTGCCGGCTCCCGTCGCGCCGACAATCGCTGCTGTTTCGCCGGCCGGGATGTGCAGCGACAGCCCACTTAACACCGAAGGCCGATTGCCATTGCTGTTGCTGTATTCAAAGATAACGTTATCGAACCTAATTTCGCCCCGTATCTGCTGAATAGGGAGATGGGTTGTCCCTTCGACAATTTGCGGCTGCGTATCGAGCAAATCCAGCACGCGCGCGGTCGAAGCCATCGCCCGCTGGTAGAGATCGAGCGTATCGCCCAGCCGGGTCAGCGGCCATAAGAGGCGCTGAGTCATAAAAACCAGCACGCTGTAAATGCCCACATTAAGGGTGCCATTGAGGGCCATTTGCCCCCCAAAAACCATAATGGCGATAAAGCCAATGACGATGACCATCCGAATAAGCGGAACGAAAGCCGAACTCAATTTGATGGCGTCGCGATTGGTTTGCTGGTAGCGGTCGCTTTCTTTGGCAACCCGACTAACCTCGTATTCCTCGGCGGTAAAGCTTTTGATGGTAGCGATACCGCCCAGGTTATTGGCTAGCTGGCTGTTGAGTACGCCCACCTGCTCTCGAACAGCGGCATAGCGCGGGGCCAGCAGCTTTTGGAAGCGCAGAGAACCCCAGATAATGATCGGCATCGGCAAAATGGTCATCCACGATACGCTGGGCACCAGCACGATAAACATGCCGCCAATGACGACGATGGTGGTGATAAGCTGCAAAATTTCGTTTGCGCCAATGTCGAGAAACCGCTCAAGCTGGTTGATGTCATCGTTGAGGATGGCCATCAAGCCGCCGGTGCTGCGATCCTCAAAGTAGGCCATCTCCAAATCCTGCACGTGGGCATAGGCGTCGATGCGCAGTTCGTGCTGGAGAGCCTGGGCTAAGTTGCGCCACAACACAGCATAGGCATATTGGAAGATCGATTCTAAGGCCCAGGCGGCCACGGTGACGCCGGTTAGCACCCATAGTTGGGTCGTTAGGTTGGTAAAGCCCAGTTGGGCCAGCATTGAATCTTGCCGGGAAACTACAATATCTACGGCCACGCCGATCAGTACCGGCGGAGCCAAGTCGAAGACTTTGTTGAGGATCGAGTAGATAGTCGCCAGGATGATGGGGCGACGGTAGCTCTGTGCGTAGCGCCAGAGACGAATGAGGGGATGTTGGTTGGTTTGGGTCATTGGTTTTGGCTTGCTTGATTGGCTGCGGATTGAATAGTTTGCCACAGTTCAGCAACTTGCTGACTTATACCTGCAGCTTGCGATGTAACATAATTTTCGTCAAAACTGACGCTGAGGGTCGGATCGATATTGAGATAAATGTAGGTTAGCATTTCATAAATATCCGTTTCGTGTCGACGCGATTGGCCCTCGCTCCAGGCCATAAGTTTCCCAACAATTACGTCCTCAGGACGCGCACACCATACAACAAATGGCTCGCTGTTGGGCAAATCGATCGATTGACGAATGCGATGTTGAAAAGCTTGGCGGTAACGCGTATCCATCGACAAGGGAACTAAGTCAGCCTTCTCCCCTCGACTACTGTCGATGATGTTAAACATAATACCTTTTTGGATGGAGGTTCGCATTTGGTCAGCATCGGCATAATAGCGCGGGAGAGGATAGGCGGCAACTAATTTTTGGATATGCGTTTCGTTAAGATCAACAACAATGTCAATATCATACGTTGTCCGAGTGATGCCATAAATAGTAGCAGCAAAGGCCCCTATAATCATATACGGGGCCTTGATATTCTCCAATGTATGTAAAATACTTAAAAACAGACTAAAATCGGGGAGCGACGATGCTTTTGGCACGCTCGATTTCCTGTAACACCTTCAGATTAAGTTCCCTTGCTGATAAATTTGGATACTGACGCCGTAATCGTCCTCGAATTAATCCTACTGCTAATTCGCGGGCATCCAGAAGCCGTTGAATTCGGGTACTGGCAGATAGTGTACTGAGTAAACGCAGTTGGTCAATATCAATGGGATCAAAGTGATAGTCATTCATAATATACAACCATGTCATACAGCTTGGTTAAATAAGATGTGGTGGAGATAGTAAAACCAAAGAGGTACTTTGTCAAAGAAGGCGAATGTCAAGCATACGCTAAACTATCCCGCACGCTGATGGTGGTGGCGCTGCGGGCGGGGAGTATTGAAGCCAAGGTTGATATCACAAGAATAACGAGCAGCCAGGTGATGACCGCGCCAAAATTATATTTGTAATCCAGATTGGCATCAAACATAGCTTGCCCTAGCGCATTAGCTAAGGGGCGGGCCAGCACAAATGAAAGCGGTACGGACACCATCCAACTAAATACACCCTGCAGGACACCCTCCATCACGAACATGCCCATAATGGTCATGGATCGAGCCCCGATAGCCCGCATGACGCCGATTTCTCGAGTACGTTCCACGACGCTAATTGAGAGCGATCCCGTTAGCCCGATGCCGCCAACGACAGCCATAATTACGGCCAGCCCCATCAACATGTTGGTGGTGATGCTAAACTGACTAACGGCATTGGCCATATCATCAGGCGTCGTGCCGACAGAGAAGACATCAATATCCATATTTCGCGCTTCATAACTGTCTTTGAGCTGCTGGTAAATGGTCTCGACATCACCAGGGCTGTGCGAGACGGTACTGACAAAAACCCGCGCGCTGTCATTGTATTTCTTTGTCGCCTGAAATACGGCCTCTTCAGGTGCATAAATCGGTTCGGCGTCAAAGTCGCCGCTGAAGATCATTTGGAAAAGACCCACTACCTGCCACTCATCGTCGCCCAGTTCAAACAGGTTGAGGGTTACGGTGTCGCCAACTTTTATACCATTATCCTGGGCGGTCTCTTGGTTCAAAACGATGACTCTGCCATCGCCCGGTTGAATCCATCGTCCCTCTACAATAAGCGGTTCGTACATTTTGCTATCAGGCGGAATGCCGGTCAAGGCTGCGCCCACACCCGCCTCTTGTGTACTTTGCCCTTCTTTTAGAATAGCCGCCGGGGTGATAAACCACGTTTCGGCTGTATCAACCCCCGAAATTTTGTGGGCCATACTTTCAACGCGATCGGCGCGCTGTGGGTCTTGGAAGCCAATTCGGACATCATAGCCGCGCCGGCCCATATCGGTGTTGAGGGTATGCGTAATTGATGTCGATAGACTCATCACGATCAAAAACATCGTGCCGGCCCCAACGAGTACCAATTGGGTAAGAATAAGCCGACCCTTGCGTCGAAACAGATTGCCGAGAGCGATAGCATAGGGCGATGATAAAAAACGCTGGCCAATGCGCTCCACACCTTTATCGAGCGGGCTGGAGCCGAAATCGCCCCCCAAGCCATAGGAGGCAATGGCTTCGCGAACGGTGATGGCAGCACCCGACAGAACCGGCCACAGCGAGGCCAGTAGCGGAATAAACGTTGCAGCAATAATCTGGTAGATAACGGCCCGCGTCGAGATTTGAAAAACCTCGTAGTCGATGTTAAACAAGTTGAGAAACCACTTACTGATACCGTAAGCCACCAATGCCCCAAAGGGCAGCGAGATGATAAACGCCAGCGAGCCGTAAATTAAAACCGCTGCCAGATATACCTTGAGGATTGCGCCGGTTGTGCCGCCGACGGCCTTAATCATACCAATCTGGTTGGTTTGCTGGGTGATTAAAGACGTCATGGTGTTGGTCACCAAAATCACGCTCATGGCCAGCGAGATGATGGCTAGAATCTGCAAAACAAGGTTAATGCCCTCGATAAACATCCGGCCCCAATGCTCCTCGGGATCTTGGTAGTTGGTAAAGTTGACGCCAACGTCTTCTTTCGCCAGCCGATCTTTTATCTCGGAGGCCATTTCACGGGCGAAGTCGGCACTGTAGGGCGTAACGCGGATAAACAGGTTACTGTATTCACCTTCGGGGATGTTGAAGCGTTCCAGCCCCTGCGCATCGGTGAAAAAGACGGCATCGCCGCCAAAGTCAGGCGGTTCGACAAAGTTGTGCCGGATTTTGCCGGCGATAGGCAATGCCCGGTCGCTTTTGTCCAGTTCGAAAATAACTTTATCGCCAATGTCGATGCCAAAGGTTTGACTCGACAGCCGCTCGATACCGAAATTGTCTTTCTTCGGCCACTCACCCTCTTTGAGCTGAAGGATGTCGTAGGTCTGATCCTCGTAATCTTTGCGCATGACGAGACGCGCGGCTCGCCACTCGTCTTCGGGATGAACTTTGTAGCGCACGGCTACTTCATTAGCGACCTCGATATCCTCGATGCCTTTGATTTTGGTGAGTCGATCGGCTGTCGTTTCGTCGATGCCCCGGTCGAGAACCATAAATATATGGGAAGGCACAACCGCCTGGTGAGCGCGATCCATACCCGTAATGAGCTGATCAACCATGCCAAAGACCGCCCCGATGGCAAACACCCCGGCCGAGATGCTCAGCACAGCCAGCATTGTACGGACTTTGTTGTCCCAGATATCTGACCAGACTTTATACCAAATGACGCTCATTATTTTACGCTTTCTAAACCGGTTCGTACATACTGCCGAACGATGCGTACCACCGCCAAATCACCTGTACCGGCCGCCAAACGATGCGTACCGCCGCCGAATGACCTGTACCAACCGCCGAACGATCCGTACCATCGCCAAATGACCTGTACCAACCGCCGAACCATCCGTACCGCCGCCAAATGACCTGTACCAATCGCCGAACCATCCGTACCGCCGCCGAACGATCCGTACCGACCGCCGAACGATTCCTACCGTCGCCAAACGACTCCTACCGGCAAAAAATGATTTCTACCATCGTTAGTGTCATTAGTTTTTCGCCACAACGATTCATAAAACGTAGTGCGTAGTACGTAGTACGTAAAAAAGCGCTCAATACGCATTACGCACTACGCAATAAACAAAGGCTCAAATTATGGCGAAAACTT
>JAGRBZ010000152.1 GCA_020433805.1 Anaerolineae bacterium | reverse complement strand
GTTTACTCCCCTTCCTCCGCTTGGCTAGTGGGCATTTCTAATTGTCATCGCTGGGTAATTATAGTTGTCGTTGAACAGACCAATGGACAAAAAACAACAAATTCTCAAAGCCGAAAAATTTTTAGCCTTACATCACGATCCCAAATTACTGATGTTACCCAATATTTGGGATCCGCTAGGCGCACAACTGCTTCAGCATATGGGTTACCCCGCTGCCGCGACCGCGAGTGCAGCGGTAGCGTATTCGCTAGGTTACGACGATGGGCAAAAGATAACGCTAGAGGCCATGCTCGAAGCCATTCGGCGGGTGACAACCGCGGTTGATATTCCTGTCACCGCTGACATCGAAGCCGGTTTTGCCGAGAGTCCGGCCGATGTCGCCGAGAACATTCGTCAGGTACTGCGAGCCGGAGCGGTTGGCATCAACTTTGAAGATAGCGATCCCAGCACAGGGCAGCTCTATCCCACTGACTTTCAATATGATCGCCTTAAAGCTATTCGGACGATGGCTGATCAGGAAGGTATTCCCTTGGTTATCAATGCCCGCATCGATGTTTTTATCAGCGAATTTGGCGAATCGATGGAAGAAAGAATGGTCGAGGCGATTGAGCGCGGCAAAGCCTATGTCGAAGCGGGAGCCGACTGCCTCTATCCTATTGTCCTTGGGGATCTTGATGCGCTCAGACGGCTTCAATCGGCAACAAATGTCCCGCTTAATGTGTACGGACCGTCAGCCGCCGCTTCGCTGCTTGAGCTTGAAGCCGCCGGCATAAGCCGTGTCAGCCTGGGACCGAGCGTGCTCAAGGTCGTTTTGAAGACAATGAAGCACCTTTTTGAAGAACTACAGCATTACGGTTCTATTAAGCAGAATATCAAAGAGGCTATGTCATCTGAAGAAATTTTGGCCTTTGTTTCACAACAGCCTCAGTAGATCAAAATTTGAGGAGTGAGGCATCCTCAGATGCCGAACACAGCCGCATCTGAGGATGCTGGCTCCTCGAAAATTGGATTCACTGAGCCTATGATTTAGTTTCTACCCCTTTAAAAAAGTTTAGATAGTGAAGTTATCAACAAGAAAATAGCCAAGATCAAAAGAATCAATAGGATCAGCTTTCTAAAAAGTTGCGTGGGAAGCTTTTGACGAATGAACACTCCTCCATACAGCGCGGCAATGGTGATGACCATTAAGCCTATCAACAAACGGTTATCCAACGTTGCAGCGACAGGCTGACTGTAAATGACAACCACCTGCGCTACCTTACCCAAGAAGAAACAGAGGTTGGCTCCTTGCGCCAACTCATTTTTGTCTTGCGTTACAGAAAAAAGGTATATCAACAGAATAGGTGCCATAGCATTGGTTGCACCGCCGACAATACCGGCTAATAAACCAAACCCGATAGCCCAAAACACATTATTACTTGATAAAGTGAAGCTTTGACCCCGAAATTGGGTATAAACATAATAAAGAATAGAGAGCGACAGAAATAGCTGGAGAACAGCTTGGGAAATAACGAAGAGGAGGTAAACACCCACAAAACTGCCGATCAGCGCCATCACCGCAACCAGCCAATACCGTTTGATAATTTGCCAAACGGGAATACCGCTAAACATTAACAGCAGATTTACAAATAGAGCCGGCCACAGCGTCAACGCAATAGCGTTTTGTATGCCAATAAATATCGACATGACCGAGGTGGTAATCATAGGAAAACCAATACCAAATGCACCGTGAATAACGGCAGCCAGAACAAAGAGCAGCACAAGAGCCAGTACGTCTAAGAGGGTAGCATCAGCCATGAGAAACGAACTCGATTCCTTTCGAATATAACAAATGGTACAACACAGGTTTTAAGCTTGTCCACTGTCCTTAAACAGAAGCTGAATTGTACACGCAGCCAGAGATAGTACTAATTTTTCGAGGAACAGTATTATGGAAACCGAAACAACCACGCAAGGCGACTTCACGATCAGACAGGCAACGCTCGATGATGTTACGGAAATTGCCGAATTGCTGCGTGATAATAAATGAGATTTTACTTGACATATTCTTTAGGTTCGGTTATATTATGTATAGTTATTACCCTTTATGCGTCTATATGTTGTGGTACAATTGATTAACTACAACTAAATATTGGGAACACAAGGAGACATCCTATGAGAAGGCCCCTCATCGTAATCATTCTAGCGGTTGTATTAAGCTTCGCCGTTTTCAGCAGCGCAAATGCGCAGGGTGGAGCAGTGCATTACGTCCAGCATGGCGAGACCCTCTACGGGATTGCCAGTCAATATGGCGTTACGGTTGATGCGCTGTTGCGATACAACGGCATTGCCAATCCCAACTTGGTCTACGTTGGACAGCCGATTCAAATCCCAGGAGGTTACGGAGGAGGCTACGGCCATAGCCCATCTATGGCTCCCACGGCCTGCGCGCGATCTCACAGCGTATCTCCCGGTGAAACATTATCAGGAATTGCTCTCTATTATGGGGTCTCCTTACAAGAGTTAGCTCAATACAATCGCCTTTATGATAACAGTTTCGTTTACGTAGGGCAGTCACTTTGTGTGCCGGGTGGTTACGCTCCTCAACCCGTTAACTATGGACCACCTCCGTCGGGTCAGGGCTACTACCACAAGGTTTTATCGGGCGAAACCTTGCACTACATTGCTGACCATTACGGTATTGGCTATCATGACATCATGCAAGCTAACCGCATTCAGAATGCGGCAATCATCGTTGTAGGGCAAGCACTGCTTATTCCCGGTTATCAGCCAAAACCAGCTTACCATTCGGCTCCTCCTACGTATAAACCCGACGCAAAGCCGAAGTATACACCTCCGGCAGCACCGCCGCCTGCTCCCGAATATGAAAAGTATTATGACGATTCGCACATCAAGCCGGTCGATGACATCCCTTACGATGGCGGAAGCAAAGGCAAATATAAAGATTACGGCAGTAACGCCAAAAGCGTACCCGTTGCCCCCGATTACCAGCCTGTACCACAAACACCACTGCTACCATTGGCCGATCATCCCATTGAGGTCGTTATCAATGGCGGCAACAATTGGATTGGCGAAGCGCTATCTATTCCTGATCCGAACAGCATCACCACCCTTGTTGTAAGAACCGGTGAAGAGTACGGCCTCAATGTCCGAATTCGCAGCGGCGATTATGAAGTAACCGGTATGAGCGATGTGATTAACCTGGGCGAATTTGGCCCCTTCACCTACGTTTTCCGATATGTTCCACCCGGCAATTATGATGTCTGGATCGAAGACCCGGAGCGACCCTCTGAAAAAGTACCTATCAAAATTGAAGCTGGTCAGCGTATAATTGTTGGCTTTAGAGAAGGGCTTAGTTACAGCGGTCCCACCTTCGCTAGCCCCAGCGGATGGTACTTGGCCTCCTTCGATAACCCCAGCAAGCCGAAAGAAAACAGCGGCGGCTGGTCTAATATCCTGGTTAAAACTCCGGCTTCCGGTCTGTCGGTTCTCATCGAAAGCGAAGGCGGCGGGTACAAGGCAAAATGCCAAACCGGTGCTAAAGGCCCCGGCTCGTGTGACTTTGCCGGATTGATGGCCGGCTTCTATTGGGTCACAATTGACGGCACCGATTTCACCGTTAAAACCTATATGGATGGCAGTGCCTACGCCGTGCTTGAATTCGCACGACAACCCGGTGCCGCCACCGACGCTGAAAAGAATGCGGTTGGCCCGGTAAGCTACGATTGATACAACTGATGACAGTCTCTGATTGATAACATAAAACAGCGAGGTCTATACACAGCCTCGCTGTTTTTGTTTGACCTCTTTTTAATTTGACAGGCCGATTGTATTGGCCTACATTCATATCAAACCCTAAGGAGAGATGATTTATGCAAGTGCCACAGGGAGTTAAAATTAGTGCTTATATTATGTATGTCTATGCCCTGATAACGCTGTGTGGGGTACTTACCCTGGCCGGTATCGGGCTAACCGGCAGTCTCGGCGCGGTAGCCGAAGAAATGGATTTGGCGGGTGTGGGGGCTATTACGGCTGTACTCGGCGTTTTGACATGTTTTCTTTTGCTGACGGTTGTTCTCCATGCGGCAGCAGGTTACGGTTTGCTCCAGCTCAAAAACTGGGCGAGAATTTTGGCGATTGTGTTAGCAGCCCTCAATATTCTCAACTTCCCGCTAGGTACAATTTTGGGGGGCATTATTCTGTACTATCTGTTGGCCGATGAGGAATCGAAGCAAGCCTTTAGTTAAACATAGCCATCACGTTCCTCCTCTCCATCTTCAATTATGATTAATCGAGAAACGACTCTAAACAACCTACTTACCCTAGCCGAGCGACCTCTTAGCCCGAACGATACTATTACTATTGAAGGGCACGATCCCCTGCTGCCAACCAACTATCTACTGGGCACAGCCGGGGCTGCGGTTATTGCCGCTACCGGTCTGGCGGCATCTGATTTGTGGCAGTTGCGTACCGGTCGCCGCCAAACCGTGACGGTTTCAATGCGAGCGGCCGCCGCGGCTTTACGCAGTCACCACTATCTGCGTGTTAAGGGTGAACCGGCTCGAAATTTATGGGATCCCATATCAGGCTTTTATGAGACGGCTGATAAGCGTTGGATACAGCTTCACTGTAACTTCCCGCATCATCGCGCCGGCGTGGTCAGACTATTAGGTTGTGAGGATAGTCGAGAAGGAGTAACCCAGGCCGTAGCAACCTGGACCGGGCAAGATTTGGAAGACGCCTTGGCTCAAGCCCAGATGTGTGCCGGATTGGTGCGCAGCCGTGAAGAATGGCAGGCTCACCCGCAGGCAAAAGCCGTCGAGCAACTTCCCTTATTTGAAATCATAAAAATCGGTGACAGCCAACCGGAGCCGCTTATCGAGGGGAAGCGACCACTATCTGGTATTCGCACACTTGATCTAACGCGCGTAATTGCCGGCCCGGTCGGTGGACGAACGCTGGCGGAACATGGAGCAAACGTGATGCGCATCGGCAGCGCTCATTTACCCCATATCCCCCCGCTGGTGATCGATACGGGGTTTGGCAAACGCTCGGCTCAACTGGATTTGCGGACCACCAAAGATTTGGATCAACTCCGTCACTTAGTAACAGAAAGCGACATCTTTTTACAAAGCTACCGGCCGGATGCCCTGGCCCATTATGGGCTTACTCCGGAAGCGTTAGCCCAAATACGTCCCGGTTTGATTTATGTCACCCTCAGCGCCTACGGCCATCAAGGACCCTGGCAAAAGCGGCGCGGCTTCGACAGCCTTGTACAGTCAGTTAGCGGCATCGTTGATGAAGAATCAGGTGGTGGCTCTCCTCAGCATCTCCCTGCCCAAGCCCTCGATTATCTATCAGGCTATTTACTGGCCTTTGGAGCCATGGTGGCCTTGGCCCGGCGGGCATGTGAGGGCGGCAGCTATCTGGTCCGTGTATCGCTGTGCCAAACAAGCCATTGGCTCCACAAGCTTGGCCGAACCGGCAACTGGACGGATCACCGTTTGCCTGATCTCTCATTTGACGGAGTTCAAGATTTGCTCATGACCGCAGAGTCCTCTTTTGGGGCTTTACGCCACCTGGCCCCTGTTGTGCAACTCTCAGAAACAACGGCTTACTGGTCTCACCCGCCAGTACCGCTTGGTCATCACAAACCAACCTTCTCTTAACTTCCCTTTCAGGATACGAGAAAACTCAAATACTCTATTGCGAGAAGCGTACCATGAAAATGTCCGACTTTGAAAAATTATTTGTAAACAACACAATACGCAGCCGCCAGGTGAGCCACTATGCGGAGAAAATGCTCAAATTAATCGGCTGTCAGGCCGGCCAACGTTACCTCGATTTTGGCTGTGGAAACGGTGCATCGGCGATTAATCTGGCCAAAAAATACCCGCTCGATGTCACCGGCATCGACATTGACGCCGATCAAATTCGATTGGCGCAAGCATCGCGCTGTTCAATACCGAATGTTCGATTCTTGACCGTAGACGGGACACGTTTACCGTTTGATGATGCGAGATTCGACATTGTCTACACGAATAAGGTTACGCATCATATCTCTAACTGGCTAGAAGCTGTGACGGAGATGGTTCGTGTGGTTAAACCAGGTGGCCATCTTATTTATTCCGATCTCATTGCTCCTATCTGGCTGGCTGATATCGGACAAAAGGTTATGAAACAAACAGGCTTCCCGACCAGTGACGGTTTGGAAACTCTGTTTAATCGTCATCAGTTATATAAAGTGCACGCTTCAATCACACCTCTACATTGTGAGGTGGTGCTGCAAAAATCCTAACCAAAAGCCATCCCTTTACCCTATACCCTCTCCTTTAAATGGCGACCGAATAATGAGGCCAATGAGCGCAACAGTAGCCATTATTATCGGATTTCATCAGGTTTAAGATGGGTGAAGGGGAAGGGTTACGTTACCTCCTCCCATTACGGCACTTCCCGGTGAAATCGAAAACAGACCCAAATTGAAATTTCTAAAAGGGATTGATATGCTCCTCGAAATAACCAATTGTCCCATTGATAGTTGTAGGGAGAAGTGATATAATTTTTTAACACTCTTGTGCGTGTCAGGCACATTCAACAGAGTATTATGAGCGAAGCGAATAACGCATTCACCACCATGATCATCGACAGTTTAACCCGTATTCCTTTTTTTCGAGGGTTACCACCGGAGGCCTTATCGGCTATTTCGGCTAAATTGCAGCGCATTCGGTTGGAGCACGGCGCGGTTGTCTTTACCCAAGACGAATTGGGAGATGCCATGTATCTCATCGAGTCGGGGCAAATAAAAGTGTCGGTCAATGTTGGAGCCGGTCAACCGGAGAAAGTGGTGAATTATCTGGGGCCGGGCAACTTTTTTGGCGAGATGGCTCTTTTGCTCAATCAGCGTCGTTCGGCCACGGTAACGGTATCGATCGATGCCGATTTGTGGGTGCTGCGCAAGGCTGACATGGATGAGTTGTTGGTTGATTATCCGGTTATTGCTCTGCAAATCACAAAAGAGCTGAGCCGTCGACTAACCGATGTTGTCACCGAAAATACACGCCGCCCCGGGTATACAATTAGTGCCGTTTTTGGAACAGAGGCTTGGCGGCTAGCAAACAGTATCTATAATCTCACGCGGCAGCGTGTTATCGTACTCGATATTACCGGGGAAGATATTGCCGCCCAAGCCCAATTGCCTGATGACAATTTTGTTATATTAGAGGCGATGGAAAACCTGTCCACCGAAAACTTTGGGGAAACTCTGGGCATTTTGGCCGATGGCTTTGATTGGGTTTTGTTAGCGTTACCCACAAATTACAGTGAAGTTGGTGCAAAAGCGGTTCAGCTCGCCAAGGCTGCCGTTTTATTCAATAAATCGGACCCGGACTGGATTAAAAGTTATTCAGAGGGTCCTATATTCTATTGTAACGGCACACAAACAGAAATCGACCGAACGGCTCGCAAGATTACCCACTGTATCGTCGGTTTGGCTTTGTCCAGCGGTGGTGCCAGAGGAATTGCTCATATAGGCGTGTTAGAAATGTTGGAGAAAGCCGGCATTCCGGTTGATATGATTGCCGGTACTAGTGCCGGCTCCTTGTTTGGGGGGCTGTATTCCTCGGGTAGATCGGTTGAAGAGGTAGCCGATTTTGCCAGAAATCTAATCAAGCTCATTGATTTAAAAAGTGGATTGTGGGACCCAAAACTCAGATTACCGTGGAGTGGTCTCATCAAAGGTAACGCTACGGCCAAATATCTAGCCAGACAGTTCAACGATGCTACATTTGCCGACACGCGCATCCCGTTTTATGTCGTCGCCGCCGATGTCATTTCCGGTGAGGAAGTTGTTTTTGAAAGTGGCCCCATCGCCGAAGCGGTTAGAGCCAGTATTGGCATGATCGGCATTTTTGCTCCTTACCAACTTAATGAGCACCATCTCATTGATGGGGGAGCCGTTAACCCGGTTCCAGCCAGTGTACTGGCCGAAAAGGGTGCCAATATCATCATCGCATCGAATGTTATTCCTTCATTAGAGGCAGAACGCGCTCGAGGTAAAGATGCGGCCTATCGCAATCAAAACCCTAATTTCTTAGGGGTATTGAGTAATATGATGTCTATAATGGAACGGGAAATTGTAAAGACACGTATGACACCGGTTGATGTACTCATAAAGCCTAAAGTCGAGGTTTATTCGGCGATGAATTATGATAAAGCTGAAGAGTTTTTACAAATAGGGCGAAGTGCGGCTGAAGAAGCGCTGCCTTTGATAAAAAAGCTGCTCAATCACTAGACGCTTTGGCCTAAAAGCTGTAACATGAGATTACGTCAGCGTTAAAATGAAATCGATATCTATTCAGCCACCTCTCGGCAAGTGACTAGTGTAAGCAAGAGCTAATTCTCGCTGGCAAATTGCTATAGCATCATCGACCTGTTACCAACACAGGTAACAAAAGCAGCTCCTTTTTCAGGCTGAGTAGCAAACAGAAATCATAGAGTCTATGAGTGATACAACTCAGTCAAAAAAAGACCTTGAGGTGAAGATAGCCGACCTTGAGGCTCAACTAAAAGAATCGCAAAAGCGCATCAGAATTCTAAATATTATTGGTGAAGTCGACCGATCGCTGACGCTGGAGTTAAATCTCGATCCACTGCTTCATAAAATTTTGGCCGGAGCGGTCAAAGTCACTGATGCCTCCGCCGGATCGCTGCTGCTTTTAGATGAGATAAATGATGAGTTGGTTTTTGCCGTTGTTGAAGGCGGCGGGGGTGATAGCCTGCAAGGCACTCGAATTGCGTCGGATAAAGGTATTGCCGGCTGGGTAGCAACCAATCGACAGCCACTTATTGTGGATGATGTCAACAAAGATAATCGCTATTACCACAGTATCGCTGCCAATTTCGACTTTAAGTTAACTTCGCTAATTTGTGTCCCCATGATTTCTCGAAATAAGCTTATCGGTGTGCTGCAAGTGATGCAAAATACGCCGGGGTGCTATTTTGGCACGGTTGAGCAAGAGTTACTTAACTCATTTGCCAGTAAAGCAGCTATCAGCATCGAGAATGCGCGTCTTTACAAACGTCTTAAAGAAGAGCGCGATAAATTGGTAATTGTTGAGGATGAGGTTCGTAAGCGACTGGCTCGTGATCTGCACGATGGCCCCACTCAATTTGTGGCCGCGATGATCATGAACCTGGACTTCATCAAAGAACTCATCGCTCGGGCACCCGAGTATGCCCCCGATGAAATTGAAAAAACGGTTGCACTGGCCCGAAAAACACTTAAACAGCTTCGAACATTACTCTTTAATTTGCGGCCCGTTATCTTAGAAACACAGGGTTTAATTCCCGCACTTGAAGTTTACACCGAACGTCTACGGGAAACGGATAAGCTTAAAGTCCATCTAAACGTCAAACAAGAATTCGCGCGCCTTTCAAGTCGAGCAGAAATAGCTACATTTGCGGTTATTCAAGAGGCCGTTAATAACGCTAAAAAATACGCTCGAACTTCAGATATAAAAATTACAATTCAGCCTGACGAGGAAAAAGACCTGCTAACGGTATTGATTACCGATAATGGCAAAGGTTTTGATGTACAGGCTGTGCGCAAACAATATGATAAGCGTGGTAGTTTAGGCATGATAAATATGCAAGAAAGAATTGAGGCCATTAATGGCCGGCTCAAAATTCAATCGGAAATAGGCCAAGGTACCGAAGTATCATTCACCCTACCCCTTCATGAAAATCTATTAGAGAACACAAAAGAACTATGATACCAGTCAATACAGAAATAGCACTCTCCTTTTTTCTACAACTTCTCCTTGGTCATGTCGTCGGTGATTTTGTCCTACAACCCTATTGGTTGGTTTTAGCCAAACGAAAAGGGTGGATTGGCTTAATTATCCACGTTGCAGTCGTAACATTTATAACCGCCATTTTAGCCTGGGGCTCAATTCCAAATTGGTGGGTCTGGATGATTGTACTTTTTGTCGGACATCTTTTTATCGACCAATTTAGAACTTTCGTTTTCACCGACAATACAAAAGGAAAGGGGCTTCTACTCCTTGTCTTGGATCAAGCGGCTCATGTAGTTTTAATTATGATTATCGCCTGGGCTGCTACCGGCTGGACACCGGCCAGTTTGTCGCTATTGCCCTCGCTTGATGCCCCCAACCAATATCGCCTAATGGCCTACTTAATTGGGTTAGCAGCCTTAATCAGTACCGCTCCAGTTTTAGAAGCTGAAATCACCGTAGCCGTTTGGGCAGCCCAAGGACAGGAGATAAATCATACGTTAAAAATCGACACCTCCGATAGAGTTCTGGGCAGCATCGAAAGAATTACGGCGATGTTTTTAATTATCGCCGGATTTGGTTGGATTGCCCCCCTTCTGTTTGTTCCCCGGCTAGTGCTGATGATTTATCAAGGACAAGCGCGCGAAAATCGTACGGCTGTAACGACCAAAGTTATCACTAGCTTTTTAACTGCCGTTATCGTCAGTTTGTTGCTAATCAATATTCCGGCCCCACTCTTTATGCTTTAAAGAAAATGCCTATCCCCAAACCGGCGATAGGCATTTTTGATTTCATTTCTTTTTTTCACTACAACCGTAAAAACAACCGGCTATAAATGGGCATCCTTACCAAGGATAGCGTTAAATATTGCCTGCAATTCTTCTTCCGAATAGAAATGAATAGTTAACTTACCGGTCTCTTCTTCGCTGCGCAATAATTCAACCCGGGTTCCTAGCTTAGACTCAAACTCTTCCAGCATCGCTTTATCGTGAGGCGTTAAAGGCGGACGCTTAGGTTTAACGGGCTTTTCGTCACTGAGCATCTGTTTAACCAGCGTCTCGGTTTGACGCACAGTCAGCCCTTTCTCGATGACTGTAGCCAGTGCGTGACGTCGATCACGTTCATTCTTAAGACCCAGCAGCGCCCGAGCGTGGCCTTCCGTAATGTCGCCCGAAGCCAGAGCGGCTTTCGTTTCTTCATCTAGATTTAATAAGCGCACGATATTAGCGACGGCCGTGCGGCTTTTGCTCACCCTTTCCGCAACTGCTTCTTGCGTCAGGCCAAATTCTTCCATCAGTTGGGCATAAGCCCGTGCCTCTTCCAACGGATTTAAATCGGCTCGCTGAATGTTTTCAACTAAAGCCAACTCCAGCATTTGTTGAGGCGTCGATTCCTTGACAATAACCGGCACTGTCTCTAGTCCGGCTAATTGGCTGGCTCGCCACCGTCGCTCGCCGGCAATGAGCTGATAAACAGCCCCCACCTGAGTCACGATTAAAGGCTGAATTAAACCGTGTTCATTGATCGAGTCGGCCAACTCGCGGAGCTGCGATTCATCAAACTCCTGACGAGGCTGATGGGGATTAGGTGAAATTTGTTCAACAGAAATCTCCAGAGAACTGGCCTGTAGAGCCGAGGTCGATTCGCTTGAACTGTCTGATTGGGGAATTAACGCGCTCAGGCCTTTACCCAGTCCACGCCTTTTTGTCATAACGCCCAACTTCCTTTATGCACCGACCATCTGGCGACGGACTCGACTTAATAACTCTTCAGTAAGTTTCTGATAGGCCATACACCCGGTTGAACTGGGAGCATACGCTAAAATATCTTCGCCATAGCTGGGAGCTTCGCTCAATCGGATATTTCGGGGAATAATTGACTTAAAAAGCTGTTCGGGAAAATAATCTTTGACCTCTTTTACGACATCGGCAGCAAGATTGGTCCGCCCATCATACATGGTCATCACGACCCCGGCAACCTGCAATTCGGCGTTGAGGTTCTCTTGTACAAGATTGACGGTGTGGATGAGCTGCCCCAGACCCTCCAGAGCCAGATACTCACACTGTACCGGAATAATAACGCCTTGGTTGCACGCAGTGAGCGCGTTGACGGTAAGCAAGCCTAAACTGGGCGGTGTGTCGATAAAAATGAAGTCATAATCCTCGATAACAGGCTGAAGCGCTTTATGCAACAACGTCTCTCGGGCCATAACCTGTACCATCTCCACTTCAGCCGCAGCCAATTCAGGGCCGGCTGGAGCAATAAAGAGGCGCTCACGCGATGTTGGCCGAATAACGTCCTTCAGGGGAACCTTGTTGATTAAAGTGTCGTAAAGGGTAGCCTGCCCGTCATCATCTGCGACCCCCAAGCTGGATGTGGCATTGCCTTGAGGGTCGGAATCAATAATGAGCACTTTGGCGCGACGAGCGGCTATAAAGGCGGCCAGGTTAACCGTGGTTGTGGTTTTCCCAACGCCTCCTTTTTGATTAGCAACTGTATAAATAAAGGCCGGTTGATTTGTAGTCATTTGGTCTAATTGTAACATGGTCAACAACGACAAACAAAAAAACTAAGGTTATGATTTAACGTTAGGGGAATCGATACGCTATTATTAAGCCGAGAAATTCTCTCCCAGCTTATTCAAAGCCGCATCAAATCCCTAAACCATTTCTTCTACAGGGTTATCAGACAGATAGTTTTCCACTTCTATACGACTGGGAGCACCTTCAGGGCCATTTCGCTCGATAGCCATAGAAGCAGTAACGTTAGCAAAGCGAGCAGCTTCCCACAGGTTACCAGTTTCTTTGAGACGAATAGCAAATGCGGTAGCAAACACATCACCGGCACCTGTAGGATCAATAGGCTGGGCAGGACGAGGCGGCACCTGAAATCGCTGACCGCTGTTAAAAATTGTACACCCTTCTGCTCCTTGGGTCACAATCAAAACCTGAGCCATCACCGCCCACTGTTCTGCAATAGACCAGTTACCCTCGATATCTTCAATACTGATAATAGAGGCACTGACGTTGGGCAATAATTCACCGGCATCACGCCACTCTTTTCGCGATACGCGCCCTTGTTCGTCCCATTGACGCATCCATCCCTGCGGCGTGGTAACAATGAGTGATTTTTCAAAACGTGACGGCATTGAGGTCGATACCTCCTCATTCAGAGGGCACAGATGAACAATCGGGGCCGACAAATACGCAACGGGCACATCATCCGCGTTAAGTGGTCGAGCGATAGGCCCTATGACTTGCTGTCTATTACCATCTTCGTCATACGTATTGCGAAACGTAGTTGTGTCTGGTGAAGGAATAATATGCCAGTCGATATCGACTAAAAAAGGAAGAGGTCTAAAATCTGAACCGGCGGCTGTCACGACAACGGGGTTCCACTTCAGTTTTTTGGCAATAACAGAACCATAGGTTACGGTTCCGCCATGCGTAAATTCACCGTTCGGCATAATATCTCTGGTAACATGCCCAATAAGGAGGTAGGATTTATTATTTTGTTGACTCATCTTCAAACTCTTCTCAGGGAGCAGACATTCGCGTTTATGGAAAATTAAGCGTCGTCTATAAAAATGAAACTCCGGCACAAAGAGGGATATCCAACGTTAATGTGCCGGAGTTGATTTCGTGGCGAAATAATAAGGAAAAAGAACAAATTACTTAGGAATAATCGTAACCTTACGGTTACTTTCACGCCCGATACTTTTCGTAAACACATCAGGATGGTCGCGCAGCGCAACGTGAATAATGCGGCGATCATAAGCCGACATCGATTCCATAACGACACGCTCACCACTGGACACGGCTCTCTCAGCCATTCTTTTAGCCATCTGCGATAGAGATCGACGACGACGGGCACGATACGACTCTACATCGACAACAATGCGCTGCCAGCTTTGCATATCTTTACTCACCATCAAGCGCACCATATACTGCAACGCTTGCAGTGTTTCACTGCGGCGACCTATCAAAATGCCTAAATCTTTACCGGTAACATCTAATACCAGAGGTGGTTCTTCACCCGGATCGACCAGGTCGGGTGCAATTCGAGGCGTAACTTCGGCCTCGATACCCATATGATCGAGCAACTCTTCCAAATAGGCTTTTGCACTAGCCGCAACGTCTTGCTCTGGCTCTGTTTCTTCGTCAAGCGGTATCTCCGCTTCGGCATCCGGTGGTTGGGCGATGGCTTCGGTCGACGATTCTGCTTCAACATCAACAGCATCGACCGCTTCTACTACGTCCTCTTTTTCCAAGGTAGCAGGCACTTCCGGCAAGACATCCGATGCAGCTTCGGCAGATTGAATATCATTATGGGATTGTGAACTTACAACGGTCTGAGGTTTAGGCGTTAAACGCACTACGGCTTCTTCAGACCCTATCCCAAAAATTCCGCGTTTCCCTTCGTTGATAACTTCGATCTCAACCTGGTCGCGGGTGAGATTTAATTGTTCTAAACCTTGATCAATCGCTTCCTCTACGGTTTTAGCGCTTACGTCTAGACTTTCGTTTTGATTTAGCATTTTTCTCTTTCTTATCTCCTTCTGAAGTAGCAGCCGACACAGACGTAGATGTGGAGGCGGAGGCTGGCACCGGAGAACTCGAAGCTACCGAGGTTTCGGTAGTGTTTGGCTTGGTATCAAATTGGGTTTTGGTAAAGTAATGCTGAGCTACCCCTAGAATGTTACTTGTAAACCAATAAAGTGTTAAACCGGACGGCACAATCAATGCAAAGTAGCCGAACATAAGCGGCATAAATTTCATAATACTTTGCACCTGCTGCTGTTGCGGGTCGCTGGAAGGCGGGGTCATTTGATTTTGCATAAAAAGCTGTGATACAACCAGCAGCACCGGCATTACCAAGTAAGCCAGCGCATTAGGCCAACCAATCGAGGGTGGAAACGGCCACAACCAATCGATACCACCACCCCAAGTTGAAACCGGACCGGCCAGGCTTGGTATCCAGAAAAAGCCCTCGCTTAATAAACCTTCAGTCGAAAGATTTATGAGTGCCCGATAGAGAGCAATCCAGATAGGCATCTGAACCAGCATCGGCAAACAACCACCTAACGGGTTTACCCCGTGCTCCTTGTACAACCGCATCTGCTCTGAAGCCAGCTTCTCTCGATCGCCTTTATGTTTTTCTTGCAATTCTTTAAGTTTTGGCTGAAGGGCTTGCATCGCTTTTGACGATTTGATTTGCTGCAAGTTAAGGGGGAATGTAGCTCCCCGCACCAAAACTGTAAAGAGGATGATAGCAAAACCGAACGCATAGGGAACACCGAGAGAGGCTAACGTTTTATCGAAAAAGACCAGCGCTACTGCAATAAAGTTAACAAAACGACTCCATAACGCCCAAAAGCCGGTGTAGTTACGCGGTTCAGTATTGATCGGGTCACTCACTTGGAGCGTGTTTTCACCAAATTCCAAGACTGCGACATTATCAATGTTTTTTTGCGTAGCTGCTGTACTGGGAGGAATGGCCGTGTAAAGAATAGTCGATTCATCGCCATCGGCTAAAGTGCCCGACCAAAAGATAGTATTATCCGCATGTTCGACTGTGCCAACTGTAGCGGTGATAGCACTTTCCTGCAAAGCTAACCCATCGGGGACGGCCGGAAGCGCGTTGGTTAGTGTCGCCTCGATCGCTTCACCACTATTGTTCTCAATCGTAATTGTATAGGTAACGACACTGCCTAGGGGGACAACATCATCACTTGCTGATATTTCAAGAGTAACCCCTTCTGTTTCAGCCACCGAGTCAAACTCAGAAGGCGTATCGGTTTGGGCTGCTGCCGGTCGGCTGAAAATGAGCAAACCAACAAGTCCCACCATGCTAATGACAAAAAATAATAGCTTTATAGCGCGCAATATATCTACATCCTCTTAAATAGGCCAAACATTAAATTTATGGAACCGGATCATATCCACCTGGGTGAAACGGATGGCAGCGACCAATACGCTTAATTGCCATCCACCCCCCCTTAAAAACTCCGTACTTCTGAATGGCCTCGTAGCCATAATGAGAACATGTTGGATGAAACCGACAAGCCGAAGGCAAAGACGGTGAAATAAACTTTTGATAAAACCGAATTAATCCAAGGGCCAGATATTTCATACGAATTTCCAAATTCCAGCCAAACTATAACAACAAATTTGCAGTTTTCAATAATCGCTCTATAGAACGACAAATATCAGAAAACGTTGCGTTACGTGACGGTATACGGGCGATGATAACTACATCAAATCCCGGTTTAATATGGGGGATTTTTAACCGAACCGCCTCACGCATACGGCGTTTAATCTTATTACGCTGAACCGCTTTACCTAACCGCTTACTGACCACAAAGCCAAAACGACTGTGGTCGAACTCATTCCGTAGAAATGCCAGCACCAATAGGGAGCTGGCATAAGATTTACCAACCTGCCGTATGCGCTGAAAATCGCTGTTACGGCGCAAACGATATTTTCGCTTCATGAGTTCGAGAAAACCTATTCAACAGAAGCAAGCGCTTTTGTGCCTGCTCTCTGTTGAATAAGTTCATCTCTGTCAGTCGGCATTCCAGTTTGTGCGCTTCGGATGCGGGCGCTGTACTGCCAGTGAGTGGCGTCCACGAGCGCGTCGTGCTTTGAGCACGCGACGTCCGTTGCTGGTTGACATGCGAGAGCGAAACCCATGAACGCGAGCACGCCGACGACGTTTGGGTTGATATGTTCTTTTTGGCATCTTTCAAGACCTCTTTTACTGAATAATTGACACGAAATTATACCTGTAGCCTTTGCGATTTGCAAAAACAAAGCGGTTTGCTAGCTAACATCAAGGGTCATCCGTGGCATCATGACCGTTTTCAACAAAACTTTTGGTTACGATGCGCTTGACTACCGGCGATGATAAAACAATGGATGTTGTTGTCTGCCCGTACGTTGATAACCGGGTAATTAGCGTTTCCAAATGGGCAATTGAGGAGACGATAACTTTCATAATAAACGAGTCGGTACCGGTTAGGTGGTGACACTCCATGACCTCCGGCAGATCTTGAGCCAAAGCGATAATTTTAGGATATTGCGATCCCGATGTCGTTAGGCGAATAAAGGCAACCATCGACACACCAATCTTGGCTGTATTCACATCGGCCCGATAGCCCAAAATAATGCCGGCCTCTTCCATTCGACGGACACGCTCCGCAACTGCCGGGAGTGATAAGCCTACACGTCGCCCCAGTTCAGTAAATGATAAGCGTGCATCCTCTTGTAGTTCTCGTAATATCTGCCAGCCTACGTGATCGAGAAGTTTTTGGTTTTCTAAGGTCATAACGGCATTTTACTTAATTTTATAATTAGGTTCGCCTCAAACAACTTTAAAGTGCAATTTACATTATCGAGGGTTACTAATAAACTACGGTACAACTCTATACTATAGCATTAATTAGGGGAGTAAGCAACCTCTAGAAATCATAATATGGATACGCGTGAGGTAACTATGACATCCCATTATCTACTAACAGGACTGCTTATTGGCTTTTCAATTGCCGCGCCGGTGGGGCCCATTGGCGTTCTTTGTATCCGGCGCACATTAGCCCAAGGACGTATCGTGGGCCTACTCTCTGGTTTGGGAGCTGCCACAGCCGATGCTTTTTACGGCTGCGTTGCCGGCTTCGGGCTGACAGCGGTCTCGGCCCTTTTGCTCGGACAACAGCAGTGGCTGGCCCTAACTGGGGGACTATTTCTTTGTTATCTGGGTATAAAAACGTTGCGTTCATCCTCTGCGGACATGCCTACCCAAGCCCAACAACAAAGTTTTGTGAGTGCCTACGCGTCTACCTTTTTCTTGACGATCACCAACCCGGCCACAATTCTTTCTTTCGCGGCTATTTTCGCCGGGTTAGGATTGGCCGGCACACGTGGCGACTATCTTGCCGCCACAGTTTTGGTTGCCGGAGTGTTCAGCGGCTCCGCATTGTGGTGGCTGGCCTTAAGTATGGGCGTTAGCATAGTGCGAGAACGCATAAATGCCAAACAATTAGGCTGGATCAACCGCATCTCCGGCCTGATTATCCTTGGATTTGGAGTAGCTATTCTACTGACTTTACTATAGTTTTTACGAAAAAAAAACAAAAAACTGT
>JAGRBZ010000151.1 GCA_020433805.1 Anaerolineae bacterium | reverse complement strand
CTCGGCCCGCAACGGTATTTTGGTTCGCGATCGACTGGCGCTGGAATCGGCCCGCAACCTGAACACCATCGTCTTCGATAAGACCGGCACGTTGACCAGAGGCCAACAAGGTGTGGTCGGTATCGCCGTGATAGAGTCGTGGAACCCGGATGAAGCACTGGCTCTGACGGCCGCCATCGAAGGCGACTCGGAGCATATGATTGGTAAAGGTATTCGTCAGGCGGCCCAAGAAAAAGGGCTAGCGCTGCCCCAAGTAACCGGCTTTGAGGCCATCAAGGGGCATGGTGTGCAGGCCAATCACCAGGGTAAAACCGTCTACGTCGGCGGGCCGAACCTGTTGAAGAAATTAAATAGCGCATTACCCGACCATCTGGCCCAATTTGCCGAACAAGCTGGTGAGAAAGGACAGGCCGTTGTCTACTTGATTGAAGCGGAACAGCCGGTCGCCGCCCTGGCTCTGGCCGATGTCATCCGGCCCGAAAGTAAGCAGGCTATCGAGCGGCTGCACGCCCTGGGTATCGAAGTCGCTATGCTAACCGGCGACAGCCAGGCGGTCGCTCAAGCCGTGGCCGACGAGTTAGGCATCGACACCTACTTTGCCGAGGTGCTGCCGGAAGACAAGGACAAAAAAGTAGCCGAGCTGCAAAGCCAAGGTAAAATCGTGGCGATGGTTGGCGATGGGGTGAATGACGCTCCGGCTCTGACCCGGGCCGACATCGGCATCGCCATCGGCGGCGGCACGGATGTGGCTATCGAGTCGGCGGGCATCATCCTGGTCCAGAGCAACCCGCTGGACGTGGTCAAAATCATCGAACTGAGCCGGGCCAGCTACCGCAAAATGATCGAGAACCTGATTTGGGCGACCGGTTACAACCTGGTGGCGCTGCCACTGGCTGCCGGTGTGTTAGCCCCGGTGGGCTTTCTCCTGTCACCAGCGGTAGGGGCGGTGTTTATGTCGCTCAGTACGGTGATTGTGGCCCTCAACGCCCAATTGCTGCGGCGGGTGCGCTTTAGCGGTTGAAATCTGATCTAATCATAAAAAATAGTCTTTACAGAAAATCTCTGTAACGCCTCTTTGTATTTTATGAAAAATGTCTGGTACTAAGAATGTCATGGAGCGACAAAGCTTGCTTTGTCATCAATATTGGGATCAAAGTAAACTTTGATGCTCCAGACCTCTCATCGCGGATTAGGTCACATTGATCATCAACATCAAACCGCCGGGTTCAACGCCATCATTGGTGGTGTGATGTAAAATGTGGCAGTGTAACATCCACTCCCCCGGTTCAGTGGCAATGAACTCGATGTCATACCGCTCGCCGGGAGCTATTGAGAGTGTATCTTTGGTGAGTTGGGCCGCTGCCGGTACAGGGTAACCATCGGTCGCCACTACTTTGAAGGGCAAACCGTGTAGATGGATCGGGTGAACCATTTGGCCAATAGCGGCCAGCCGCAGCCGCACGTGCTGCCCCTTTTTCACGGTAATGGGTTCGGTGTTGGGAAAAGCTTTGCCGTTGATGGTGAAGTAGTTCGGGTCCATGCCGGTCATCGGCATAGCGGCGAATGTTTGATCGCCTACCTGTCGCCATTCCGAGAACATCAGCATCACATCGACATCGGGCGGGTCGGCCGGCGGGGTTTTGGGATCGATGATAAAGGGCGCGTACAGGCCAACGATAACTTGCTTGTCGCTATCAAAGTGAGAATGGTACATAAACGTGCCACTGGGAGCGGCGATGAACTCATAGGTAAAACTGTCGCCGGGCTGAATAGGGTCTTGGGTCATCCCCGGCACGCCGTCCATGGCGTTGGGCACTAAAATACCGTGCCAGTGAACGGTGGTGGGTTCCGGTAGCTCATTTTTGACGATGACCCGCACCTGGTCGCCTTCCGTAACGCGGATCATTGGGCCGGGCACCATCCCATTGTAGGTATAAGCGACGACGTTTACCCCATCCAAGATGGACCACTGGACCGCTTGTGCCGTCAGTTCAAATACTTTACCCCCCTCTTCTTCCCGAAAAGGCAGCAATTGCGCCCCTTGCGTTTCAGTGGTCAACGGTACCCCGGCGGCGCTGATTGGCTCCATGCTGTGGCCCATCTGCTGCCCGGCAGCCGCGTCGGTCATACTGTCCATATCGTGCTCCATGCCCGGCATCGCCTGGGGCGTAACGGTCGATGCCATCTGGTCGCTGCCCATGCTGTCCATATCGTGTTCCATTCCGGGCATGGCCGCAGGCGTAGTTGTAGCCGCCAACGCCTCCGATACGAAATTAGGGGAGCTACCCATGTTGTCTGAAGCTGTCTGGCCTAAACCGCACCCGCTCACACTAAAACTAAGAACTGCCAAGCTAACCCACCAAACGTGTTGTTTCATATGCCTCCTTGCTTAAATTGTGTTAAATGTGGAATGATAATTAAGCAGGAACATTAAAGCTTGTAGATAAGAAATAAATGAAGGTTGTATGAAGATTTGGTAAAGATTTGTAAAGAGGGAACATTTGGAGCCTATATCATTGAGCCGGAGGGAAAATCTACCTACCACTTTGATTGAGTTAAAATAACCCGTATTTCAGCGAAAGTTAACTCAGATGGGTGTAGTGCCCTGGTATGGCACAATCTACAATAATAAATAACAACAATAAAACTTAAACCTTTCGATATGATTAAGACGTCAGGAGATAGTAGAGTGGAACAAATTAAGGTTAGAACTCGTGAAAATGGTAGAATGGAACACAGCAAGATTAGGACACAAGAAGATGGTAGAATGGAACAAAATCATAGTCAGGGAAGCTACTTAAAATTCTTTGCTATGATTGGAACATCGATGGTTACGATGTTCTTTTTAATGTATCTGCATTCCTATCAAATACTTGACCATGCCTGGTTCAGCGAAACAAGATTGTTTATGACCATGATTATGGGTGCCGCCATGATAGCCATTATGCTGGGCTTTATGCTGGGAATGTACAAGAACAGTAGGCTCAATACGGCCATCTTTATCGGAGCGGGCCTGATGCTGGTTGTGGGCGTTTGGTTGGTGCGTAGCCAGGTAACGGTTACGGGTACTGATTATATGGAGGGAATGATCCCCCATCATTCTATTGCCATATTAACGAGTGAACGCGCTCAAATAGACGATCCTCGCGTACGCGAACTGGCCGATGGGATTATCGAGGCCCAACGCCGGGAGATAAAAGAGATGGAGTGGCTTATCCAGGATATCAAGACTAATGGTGTGGCTCAGACTCAAGCCGAAGCAGACGCGAGGCCAGTACCGGAGTTTTCGGGAACTCCAGAGTGATTTTTTGAGGTAGGAGGTCTTATCGACCGAGACTAAATCCCTTCGATGAGGTATTGTCTCTTTGAAAGCCTAAGTTATTTTAAGAACAGGCATTACAGCGTAGATTTTCTGTAATGCCTGTTTTTTTGCACCATTAGCGCATTCTGTAACTTGGGACTAAAATGCCGAGTCTATTTTTGCCTCAGCCGGATTGAAACTTTTTATGACTGAACAACTCACCACGACCGTGCCGCAGTCATCAAACCGCAAACTGGCGTTGGAAATGACCGTGGCGGCGCTGGCTCGACTTCTGCTCAACACGAGCCGCCGCTTTGCCTATCCGTTTGCTCCCGCTCTTAGTCGCGGGTTGGGCGTACCGCTGGTGTCGATCACCTCGCTAATTGCCTTGAACCAGTTGACCGGTATCCTCAGCCCTTTATTCGGCCCGTTGAGCGATCGCTGGGGCTACCGGACAATGATGCTGTCGGGCTTGGGACTCATGGCGGTCGGCATGCTGGCCGGAGGCTTTCTGCCCTTTTATATGACCGTTTTAATCGCCCTGTTTTTGGCCGGTCTGGGCAAAAACATCTTCGATCCGGCACTGCAAGCCTATGTCGGCGAGCGCGTGCCTTATCAACGGCGCGGGCTGGTCGTCGGATTGATCGAAATCAGTTGGGCCGGGGCGACGCTGGTCGGTATTCCGGTGGTGGGGCTGCTGATCGAGCGTTTTGGCTGGCGTGCGCCCTTTTTTGTAATGGGGGGCTTGGCGTTGGTGAGCATGGCCGTATTGGGTGCCCTCTTCTCCGGCGGATCGCGTCGATCTATCCATGACGCCAGGATGATAAGTTTTGGTCAGGCTTGGCGCTTGTTGTCTCGCAGCCCGGCGGCAATGGGCATGCTGGCTTTCAGCTTTTTAACCAGTATGGCCAACGACAATCTGTTTGTCATATACGGGGCCTGGTTAGAGGATAGCTTTGCCCTCGGTGTGGTTGCCTTGGGGACGGCTACTACGGTTATTGGTGTGGCCGAACTATCGGGCGAAGTTTTGGTGGCCTCGCTGTCTGACCGAATTGGATTGCAGCGTGCTGTTCGCATAGGCATCGTTCTATCGGCACTGGGCTATCTAATGCTGCCGGTTATTGCCCAAAGTCTCACGCTGGCCTTGGTTGGTCTCTTTCTGGCCTTTGTCGTGTTTGAATTTACATTTGTCACCGCTATTTCGTTGGTGACAGAAGTTTTGCCGGGGGCGCGCGCCACAATGATGGCTTCGTACATTGCTGTCGCCGGTGTCGGACGGGTGGTCGGTGCTCTTATTGGTGGCCCACTATGGCTGTGGGGCGGGCTGGAGGCGATTGGCACCGTTTCCGCCGCGATTATGATGGTTGCTTTTGTGGCTTTCTGGCAAAGCGCTCGCGTTGAGGGAAGTTAGTAACTGGAGACTGAATAACCAATCTCCAGTTACCAATCTCTAGTCTCCAATTACCATCCGATAAATCGCCCCCCAATTTGCCAGAAAATATTCACCTCATTACAATCTCATTTTATATTAATGTGATGAACATTGTCTTTGTAGGGCCATTTGGATTGCAGCCTAAGGGCACGATGAGTGTTCGGGCGCTGCCGTTGGCGCGAGCGCTGGTTAAGCGTGGCCATCGCGTCACCGTGTTGATCCCGCCGTGGGACGATCCCGAACGAACGGGCCAGCAGTGGGCAGACGGTGGGGTTCAGGTAATCAATGTTCCGTTATTACCCGGCCCGCCGCTGATCTTTGAAATGCGATTGACCCTGACCCTGGTCAGATACGCTACGGCGCTTAAGCCCGACGTCATCCATTTTTTCAAGCCGAAAGCCTACGCCGGGCTGAGTCATTGGCTCTGCCGCCGGTTGCGGCAACACGGCATCATCGACAGCCGACTGGTGGTTGATAGCGATGATTGGGAACAGGCCTGGAACGACAAACTGCCGTACCCCGGCTGGCAAAAGAAATTGTTCACCCGGCAGGAGCAATGGGGACTGCGCCATGCCGATGCGGTGACGGTCGCCAGTCGTGCCTTGGAAGAAAGTGTAAGACAAGCGCAATCCGGCCCGGTTGTCTATGTGCCGAATGGCGCGGTATTTGAAGGAAGGATTAACAACCCAAACGCCGATTTAACGCCGCAGATGGTGCGAATGATGTGGCAACTCGACGAATCGCCGACGGTTTTGCTCTACTCGCGCTTTTTGGAATTTCGCTTAGAGCGCATCGTTACCTTAGTCCGTCAGGTAGCAACGTCGATGCCGGAAGCACGCTGGCTCATCGTTGGGCAAGGGCTTGACGGTGAAGATAAACAGCTCCGGCAGCAGTTGGTTCAGGCCAACCTGGCCGAGTTCGTCCGCTTTACCGGCTGGTTGCCGGTCGAGCAGTTGGCGGCCTATTTTCAAGCAGCCAACGTAGCGATTTTTCCGTACGACGATACGCCGATTAATCGCACCAAATGCTCGGTCAAGCTCATCGATCTGCTGCTGGCCGGATTGCCGGTAGTGGCCGATGCGGTCGGCCAAAACTGTGAGTACATCGAATCCGGCGTTTCGGGCGTGCTGGTTCCCGCCGAAGATGATGCGGCCTTCGCGGCGGCGCTGATCGATGTGCTGGGCGACCCGACCACACAGCACCAACTCGGGCAAGCGGCGGCGGCGGCTATTCGGCAACATTATGACTGGTCTGATCTCGCGCTTCGTGTGGAGCAGGCTTATCAAGCGTAAAGGTAAATGTAACTATGGTACCCTTAACCCCAGAGCAACGAGAATATAACGAAATAACCATCCAGCAGCTTATGGCCAATCGGGCCGAGCTTGAAACCCAGTTGGATGACGAAACCGACCAACGGGCGACTCGCAGCCTCGAAAAGCAAATCGATGCCATCGATGCCCACGTTGGCCGCTTGCGCGATGAGTTGATGGGCAACGTCATCATCAATGAAAAGGTCGCGGAAGATTACTTTATGCAGGCCGTCAAAGCGTTGGCCAAAGAGAAGTTTCACCTCGCCAAACGCTACATTCAGCGCCTCGAAACCATCGAGCCTTTTCATCCTGCCCTTAGTCGCCTAAAAGAAGAAATGGAGTCGAAAAAGGTTAGCCGTCGCACGCGCTCTATTGCGCAGGGCACGGCCACCAGCTACCCCGGCATGACCCCACTGTCGGCCTTAGTGCCGACCAACGGAGATGCTCCGGCTATGGTGCCGGGTGCCCCTGCCCAATATTACTACGCCGAAGATGATGGGCCGGGCGGTTTTATCCAATTTTTCCAATTTCATTATGTCGTCAGTTGTTTGGTCGTGGCTTTGTTGGCCTGTGCTATGTTCGGTACAGGCGGGATGACGGTACTGCGCTGGTTGATTGAAGGTTCGTAAGCCAAAGATGCCGTATCCTTCGCAGTCAACGGCTTTAGCGCTGCGGTATGGATTGTTGAAATGTTTACTGCCCGCGCGTAATTTTCGCAGCCTGGCTATCTAACCAGGCCAAAAACTGGTCACTTTGACTATTCATGTTCTCCCCAGATGTCGGGCGCATCTGGGGAGATTTTGCTTTAAACTAAAGCAAAGTAAACGGCCTGAGATCGATTTATACACCGATGACCATTACCCTCATCTTGCCGAACTCAGATAAATAGCCCGAGTTGTCACCGTGACCGGAAAATATTGAAAATCAATGTTCTTGTACAAACGACGTATGAAGTAAGGCGTAAGGAGAAAGTTAGACTACCCCCTACTTCCTGCTTTATTAACCCTCAGTTTGGACATCGTGGTGACAACTAGTACTATGATGAGATTTTGACATAAGCCTGGGAAAGAAACCAGGGTTTTCGATGAATTCGATCAATTTTGCGCTAAAAACGGCTCATTCAAGCGTATATTTTTAGTTCTGAAGTTAAAACCCTGGTTTCTCAGACTGAAGTCTCGATGTAGTACTAGCCTGAAATAAGGAGAGACCATGTCCCACGAAGAATTTCCCTTCTTGTCCCTGCTGCTCATCACCGCCTTAGCAGCTTCGGTACCACTGTTGGCCTCACGATTGAAGAAATTGCAGTTGCCCATTGTTGTCGGCGAGATTATTGCCGGGATGATTGTGGGCCAAAGCGGGCTGAACCTCATCGAACCGAGCCAGGCGCTGGAATTTTTGACCATCTTTGGCTTTACTTATTTGATGTTTATCTCCGGCCTGGAAGTCGATTTCTCGATCTTAACCGGCAACACCGCTGGCAGTTCAAACCGACGATTGAGCAACCCCCTAACCCTGAGCCTGGTCGTATTTGCGGTGACAGTCGTCCTCTCTCTGGCAGCGGCCCTTGGGTTGCAGACATTGGGTCTCATTCAGGAACCCTTTATGATTGCCCTTATCCTCAGTACGACCTCGCTGGGTATTGTGGTGCCGGTTCTTAAAGAGCGCCAGATGATGACGGGGCGATACGGGCAAACGCTGCTCATCTCGTCGCTGGTGGCCGATTTCGGCACGCTCATTCTTATAACGTTTTACATTGTGGTGATCAGCCAGGGCTGGACCCCGGAAGTGCTGCTAATTTTGTTACTCCTGGCGATTTTTGCAGCGGTGGTGCGGGTAGGGCGTATCGTCGCCAAAATTCCCGGCCTGCCCCGCCTCATCACAGAACTGTCGCACGCGACCGCGCAAATTCAGGTACGCGGCGCGATGGCCCTGATGGTGGCCTTTATTGCGCTGTCACAATGGCTAGGCATCGAGATGATTTTGGGTGCGTTTTTGGCTGGAGCCGTTATTTCCCTGCTGGCTCAACGGGAAAGCTCGCAACTGCGTATGAAGATGGATGCAATGGGCTTTGGCTTTTTCATCCCCATCTTCTTCATCATGGTCGGCGTTCAGTTCGATTTGCCGTCGCTGTTAACCTCATCGCAGGCCATGCTGTTGGTGCCGCTGTTGCTGGCTATTATTTACGCGGTTCGCTTCGGCGCGACGCTCTTTTATCGCTTCCAGTTTTCCTGGTCCGAGACTTTTGCCGCCGGAGGACTGTTGTCGGCTCAGTTATCGCTGATTGTTGCCGCGGCGGCTATCGCCCTGGAAATGGGCATTATCAATGAAGCCATCAACGCGGCAATTATCCTGGTGGCGATTGTCACCTGCATTGCCTCGCCCCTTATCTTCAATCGTTTACTGCCACCCCAGGTTGATGATGCACGGCGGGGTATCATCATCGTCGGCTTGGGCGAGATGCCGACTCTGCTGGCCGAACGCCTACTCAAGGCTGATGAACCGGTAACGGTCGTTGGTTTTGATCGCGGTCGTAAACGACCCACACGGCGGCAGGATTTACCGGTAATAGCCGGTGATCCTACCAACCCGGAGGTCTTAGCCGGCGTGGGGGCAGCTTCGGCGCGGGCGCTCATCGCGATGAGTACCTATGATGATCTCAATTTGGCGACCTGTCGACTGGCTCGAAAAACGTTCGGTATTCCGCAGTTGGTCGCTCAGGCCAGTGATCCCGATGTGGCGGCGAAATTACTCACTATGGATGTGCGCGTCGTGCAACCCCAGCTTGCCACGGTGCTGGCGCTGCAAGGGGCGCTCAACTTCCCGGCTGCCTTCGATCTGCTGGCCGACCAGGAAGACGGTGTCGAAATCCGCGAGGTTGAACTCAACAGCCCGCGCTGGGACGGTCAGCTTTTGCGGCGGGTGCTGCTACCGGGCGATGCCCTGGTCATGGGCCTGCGTCGCAGCGGCGAGGTACTCGTGCCTCATGGCGACACCCGTCTCAAGCAGGGCGACTTGCTGATGCTCATCGGCCACGAGGCATCGCTGCAACAGGCCGTTAATCAGCTCGATCCTTTAGCCGAAATGCAGCGGATAGCGCATCGAACCCACCTTAATTAAATAGAGTTCATAGAGTTTCGGAGTTAGGGAGTTGAATGAGTTAGCCAGCCGCTAATAAGCATTTCTCAAGCAAAATGCAGCTCTTTGATCTGAATACTCTATGAACTCTATAAACTCTATAAACTCTATGAACTTTCCAAGTCTCCAGTCTCTAATTACCAGTTACCAATTACCATTTGCGCTACAGAAATTCTCATTTTAAAGATAGATTGGTCCAGTTTCCTTATCAATGTCGTATTGCCACCCAAGTAGACGACCTATTGAACGTGCTTTCTCGACCAAACAACAAAAACTGGACCAATCTTAGGTCATACTGAGAATTACCATTTGTGCTAACGTTTATTTGACACGGCTGCAAAATAAGGTAATGTGTGTGTACCCTGTTGACTAACCATCAATGTATGGAAACACGCCATGAGCCAGCCCGACGTTAAGCAAGGGGACATTTTAATCGTCGATGATACCCTCCCCAACCTGCGTTATTTACAAAACCTACTCACTGAGCGCGGCTATGAAGTGCGCGGTGTGCCGAGCGGCCGGATGGCCCTGATGGTCGCCCACAACGAGCCGCCCGATTTAATTCTGCTCGACATCAGAATGCCCGATCTTGACGGGTACGACGTGTGCCGCCAACTTAAAGCCGATCCCAAAACCTGTGACATCCCCGTTATCTTTATCAGCGCGATGGACGCCGTACTGGACAAAGTGAAAGCTTTTGACGTTGGCGGCGTCGATTACATCACCAAACCCTTTCAAATTGATGAAATTATCGCCCGCGTTGAAAACCACCTAACTATCCGCTTGCTGCAGCGACAGCTTCAAGAGGCCAACCGCAATCTTTCCACGGCCAATGATGACCTGCGGCACGCCAACCGCTCACTGCAGGCTAGCACCGAGGAGCTTGATGCTTTCGCCCGGACAATGGCTTTTGATTTAAAGAATCCTTTCGCAGCCATTATTGGTTATGCGGAGCTTCTGCGCGAAACGCTACAGGATGAGAACACGCCCAACGTCGAAGATATGGAGTTGCTGGAGCAGATTATGCGCAGCGGACGGCAGGGCATCCGAATTATCGACGCATTGCTGTTACTGGCCCGGGTTCGACAAGATGCGGTTGAAACCGGCGCTATTGATATGGCTGTTGTTTTCCACGATGTGCTGCGACGTCTGAAAAGGATGAAGGAAGACTCACAGGCGGAATTGACCATGCCGGATCAATGGCCTTTAGCCATAGGTTATGGGCCGTGGCTTGAGGAAGTGTGGATTAACTACGTCAGCAATGCCATTAAATATGGTGGTCAACCGCCCCACGTCGTGTTGGGCGCGACGCCTATGGCCGATAACACCATCCGCTTTTGGGTGCGCGATAATGGCCCCGGTGTCGCTGCTGAGGTGCAAGATAATCTCTTCACCCATTTCACCCGGCTCGACAAAGTGGGGCAGGGGCATGGCTTGGGGCTGGCTATTGTTCGCCGTATTATCGAAAAGCTGGGCGGTGAGGTTGGTGTTGAGAGTAACGCGGGGCAGGGTAGTCTCTTTTATTTTACGCTGCCGGCTTTTCGCTTTGATGGTTAAACTTTAATTTCCTCGCTCATTGCGTAAGCTTATAAGGTAACTTCGAGGGCGTTTTTTGACGCATTTCTTTCACGAAAGCGTGACCGGCTTTAATAGACTCATCAATGGCTTGGCGATTATCATAATAGTAGGCTAAAGCTGCATAAATTTCTGCCAGCGTTAGGTCATATTCGGTAGCGATATCATCAGCCGTATGCCCCATCCATTCATGCCAAATGACAATGCTTTGAACGGTGATCCGATGACCGGTAATTTTAGGTTTACCCCCGGCCACATCCGGTCTGATTTCTATATAACGATCTAACGTCTGCACAGTCATCCGGGTTTCCTTTCGCTACTTGTCTGATTACATCTGCTTAGTAACGGCCCAAATTGTCCTGACCAAATCATACTCTTATTTTACCACAAGCCATAGGTCGGGGCGAGGCCTCAACTGCCTTTGGGAACATTTCAAGCTTGGGGCAAGAGTGAAACAGTGAATGTATGAGGGAAATGAGGCCACTGAACCGTTCTAGACACTGTTCTCATTAATCCCAGGTCCAGAGATCCTTCTCATTGAAATGCTAAATTCAGTGAAATCATCAGTTTCACTGTTTCACTGTTTCAACGAGCGCCGGTTGCCCCCCTAGAAACGCCTCCAAACACCTTTTTAACGCCAAAAAAAGCGTATGTCAGATTTTGATCTACCCTGTCAGCGGCAAAAACAAGGCATGTTTTTTCCGAAGTACCTTGTCTGTGACAAAAACAAGGCATGTTTTTTAAAAAGTACCTTGTTTTTGACAAAAGGAAGGGGGATGTTTTCAATTCAACAGCTTTTTGTGGGATTGACAGGTGGGTAAAATGAAAAACGTAAAGCGTAATTCTTTGGTATCGCAACATTAAATTGTGGAGAGCCGGAAAGAACCCCGGTTTTTGCCATAGTCGTGATCATTTTGCCCCATTTAGCTCCAAAACGAACCCTGACCAGTCTCACCTTGAAGAAAAACCGGGGTTCTAATGCTACCACGCTTGTTTGCAGAGCTACCCCGGCGTCCGCAACGGCGAGAAATCATCGGCGTTATCAAACAGCACCCCATCAATGGGGCTTTATGGAAACCGGATTGATCCGGTGCTGCTCGCTAACTCTGCGATTTATCGCGGAGCGGACGTGGTAGGCCGTTTTGCTCGGTATGTGGGGAAATGGTTTCCGGCAGAGACGCGGCTTGCAGCTAGCGATAGCGCGGCACGGGCGGCAGCGGCGAGACGGGAATAACCGGTACGCTGTCGATATCCCCTTCAACGGCGACCACGGCTGACGAGACCCAACTGGTTGAGCCGGTTGCATCGCCCACATTGGGGATAGCCAGCCAGTTTCCTTCGGGATTGCGGCCTACGATAAAGGTCATCTGTTCGGCGGGCAGCATGGCGATAAGGGCATACTCTACGCCCGGCCCGGAGCGTACGTTGGCCGGGTTGTAAGCAATTAAGAGCGGAGCATTGCTCGTCTCTGCAACCCCTATAGGTGGGATGGCGGCTAACGCCGGCCGTGCCGTTGGCTTCGAAACCACCAGCGGCGGTTGGTTGCCCCGTCGAGGGCGCACTGCGCTTTCACCATCGGCAAAAAGATCAGTGTGGGTTAAATTGGCCGGAACGGTAAACGTGTCGCGTAGATGTCCGTCGGCTACCTGGGGGACATCCAGCTGTGGATCGACCTGGACAAAAGAAAGGAGTGAGACAAGCCCACTCCATATCAATAATCCAACGGCCAGGTAAAGAACTATTTTCCGTCGGCGAGCGATCATTTGCTGTGCCAGCCTACCAACTTAAGACCGGAAACCACCAGCAGTTGTTTCAGCTTTCGCGTCGGGGTTTTAAAGTCGGGTGAAGATGATGTCGTTTGGGCGAGTGCTTCTTCAATTTGGCGTCGTTGCTCTGCTTTGCGTATGGTGTCTTTTTCATATTCTCTAGCTAATTGCTCTAAATGTAACATAATATTTTCTCCTATCTATTTACGTGGCACGCCGTCTATGGAGACAGAGCGAATGTGCCCGATGGTGTTCGTGTTCGATTTAGTTTGTTGGCGATGCTCTTTAGATCATCATGGGTATCGACATCAATTCGACATGGGTATTCGGTTACATAAGCTTCGACGAAACCGGTGTCGTAGGCGCGGCTGACCGAGACGCGGTGATGTCCATCGAGCACAAAATATACGTTTCCTACTTTGTAGAGTTCGACGGGTTGAAAACCGGATTGATGAAACAACTGGTTTACACTTTCCCAACGCGCCTTTAAGTGTTCGTATTTGGGATAGAAATCGCGCGAAAAGTCTTGCTCTCGACCGACACTGCCTACAATGCTATCCAGTTCGACATACTGAAGCCCTCTGTCGTGCTTGCGATAAAGCCCTAATAGGGCACGTACTTCTCGAAAGGAAAGCAGGCTGTTTGAACGGCGTTTCAACATATTGAACCACGCAATGCGTATGCCTTTGGCAGAAGCAAATTGAAAAGAGGTTCGCTGTATTTTTGATATATTAATAAATGGGCCCATTTCTAATCTCCGTTGGGGCAACTGTAAATTCAACTTGCCCTAACAATATCACCTCACTGCGAATAATCTGCGAAAATGTTGCGGAAGGGTTTGCGTATTCTTAGTGCCTGCTTTTTCATTGCTGCTTCGCACAATTTTCGCAGCCGGCCTCTATGCTGTCTCTATAGAGGATTTGTTCAAAGCCAAATAGTCGCTTTAAAACTAAAGAATAGGAAACACCTTTCTTAAAGGCAACCCATTGCGTAGTCTGTAGTGCGTAACGTATAGGGCAAAAATAATACGGACTACGGACTACGCACTATAGGTAGCTAAGGAAGTTATTTATTTGCCAAATACGTGACTATTAACGGTTTTTTGTGAGTCCTAGCTTTATAGTTTTGGTAATTAGGAGACAACTTATGCCGTACAAAATTCCCACATCTATTGAATCTACGCCTATCACGAAAATTGACGTCAACTTTGTGGCTCGTATTGCCTACTTTGGCCGATCTCCCTATGTCGATATCCTTCGTGAGGAGGAACTCATGCGGTTACGCACCAACATTACGTTTCCGCACTACATGTTTAATGTGGTGCCTACTGCTAATTTCTCCTCGCCGGAAAGTGCGCACGCTCACATTTGCAGAGTGACTCAAGATATTCGCGCTCACAATACAACCCTCTTTTGGTCTGTTGGCCCAACGACAACACCTATCGACTTAGGCTACTATTTAGAAGCCCACGGTTTTGAACAAGCTATGATCTGCATCGGAATGACGATTGATATGGGGTTACTCAATGAGGATGCCTCGGTGCCATCCGGTTTTACGGTTGAACGGGTAACAAGCAAGGCTAGACTTAGACAGTTTATCGATGTACTGGCCGAAAATTCGCATATGTCTCGAACTGCCGCCGGAGATTTGTATAAAATTGAAGAGAGCTTAGGCTTTCACCACTATTTACCGCGTCAGCGTTACATCGGTATGTGGCACGGCCAGCCGGTTGCTACCACAACGCTGTTTTTTGATGGTGACGTTGTGGGTATCTACCACGTGGCTACAATTCCAGAGGCGCGAGGCTATGGCATTGCTTCGGCTATGTCGTTGGCAGCCCTGCAAGATGCCCGACTTTGGGGCCGTCATCAGGCCACCTTAATTGCAACACCACAGGGGCTACCGGTTTATCGCCGTCTTGGTTTCCAACCCCGCTTTGAATATAAGGTTTATATGTGGGCCGACTGGGATAACCGAAATGGCTAAAAAGCAACTGCTTACGCTTTTTTTCTGCAACCTCATTATCTGGACTTTAGGCAATGGGCTGCTGCCGCTGCTGCCTATCTACGCCGCTACCTTGGATGCATCGCCGACGGTTATAGGCTACTACTTGGCCGCTTCTTATCTGGCGATGGCCGTTGGCACGATTGCGGCCGGACGGCTGGCCGAACAATTTGGCGGTTATAAGCGACTGCTTGTAGGGGCCGGACTGCTTTGTGCCCCGGCCTTGGGGTTGATGGGGCAGGCTGCCACTACCGGGATACTGGTGGTGTTGACGATGCTCGTGTGGTTTTTGGTAGGCGTTATCGTGGCGTTGCTCAACATTGTCGCCGGTCTGTCGGTCAATCCGGCTGAACGCGGTAAAGTGTTCGGTGTTGTTTTTTTGTCAGTTCCATTAGGCGCGTTGGCCGGTGGCGCTACGCTAGGGGCACTGGCCGATTGGGGTGGCTACGGAACCATGTTTTTCATCATGGCCCTGGGCTGGTTGAGTTTACCTATTGTTGCCGCTTTCTTTTTGATAGAGCCTGATACACCTCAGCGCAGCCAATCGACATCGTTGCCGTTACCTTCCGCGTCATTGTTCGCTAATCGCAGTTTTGCTCTGGTGGTCATCGCTACAATCTTGGCCTCAACCACCGTTTTTGTTGGCCGGCTGGGGACCTCGCTATCGATGGAAAAGTTGCAGTTTACTTCAACGATGGTTTCCAGCACGGCGGCAGTCGGTGGATTGGTGGCGCTGCCCCTTATTCCGCTGCTCGGTACCCTGTCCGATAAGTTGGGCCGTCGGGGATTGCTAATGCTGCTTTATGGATCGGCCACGCTCGGCGTTTTGACGCTTGATTGGGCCACGGAGCTGTGGCACTTTTGGCTGGCGGCCTCGCTGCTGTCGATTTCGGCTTATGGCAACGGCACCCTCAGCGTGGCGCTAGCGAACGATCTGCTTCCGCGTGCGTTGCTCAACAAGGGGCTATCGCTCTTTAGCAGCACGATGTGGATTGCCGGGATCATCGGCTTTGCCGGTACCGGCGTTCTGCTGGAATATTGGGGACCAACCCTTGTATTTGCCGGAGGTGCTGCCTTGCCCATTGTGGCGGGATTACTGCTACTTTCGGCGCGTCCCAAACATTCGGAGGCCCTGGCTCACGCACAGCCGGTACGTCAATCATGGTCATAGGGTTCATAGCGTATCAAGGTGGCGCATCCAACGAGCCGGATGCAGGTAATGGATAGTTACCCATACTGCTTTCGTCGCCTTAAATAATCATCGCGATGGGTATATAATGGAGCGAACTTGGACTATGACCGTTGGAAAGGACCTCTTTATGGCAACCGAGACTGGTAACGTGCGCCCCGTGGTGCCACCGTCGTTCTTTGAAAAATTTTTCAATATGCCGGTGCTGCTGTTGGTGCTGGCAACGCTCTTTTGGTCGGGTAACTTTGTGCTGGGCCGGGCTGTACGGCTCGATGTGCCGCCGGTGGGTTTGGCCTTTTGGCGCTGGTTTGGCGGCAGCCTGTTGGTAAGTGGCTTTGCCTGGCCCTATCTCAAGCGCGATTGGGGCGTTATTGTACGCCACTGGAAAATTATCACGCTCCTTTCTATTCTGGGCGTAACCACCTTTAACACGCTGATCTATACCGGCTTGCAATTTACCACGGCCCTAAACGCTTTGCTGATGCAGTCGAGTATGCCGGTCGTTATCGTGTTGATGACGTTTCTGTTTTTTCAAGAGCGCGTAACTGTTAAACAAGCAATCGGCATTACGCTATCGTTGTTTGGCGCTTTGGCCATTGTGGCGCAGGGTAATCCGGCGGTGCTGCTGGGGCTGTCGCTCAATTTTGGCGATGTGCTGGTGGTGGTGGCGGTCTTTTGCTATGCGGCCTATTCGGCCCTATTGCGGCGGCGGCCTGCCCTCCATCCGTTGAGCTTTTTGGCGATCACGTTTATCGTCGGCACAACGTTTTTGGCACCGTTTTACATATGGGAAAATGTGGCGGGCCGGGTCATGCATTTCGATACCGTCACTGCGCTAGCGGTACTGTATGTATCGATCTTTCCCAGCATCTTATCCTATCTCTTCTTCAATCGCGGCGTTGAACTCCTGGGTGCTAACCAGGCCGGGCTGTTTATCCATCTCATGCCGATTTTCGGCAGCCTGATGGCGATGCTCTTTTTAGGCGAGCGGCTGCAGTGGTTTCACGGTCTGGGCATCGTGTTGATTGTGTCGGGTATTACGCTGGCTACCCGGTTGAGGCGCTAACCATGACGACGATCGATTTCTACGACCGTATGTCGCCCTTCTCCCACCTTGATGATCGATTTTACCAGCCCGTTATTCTGGGTCGAAAGAAAGCGTGATGTGGTATCTAAGATTGAAGCGTAAACCACCTTTTGCCTATAAAACCATCGTGCTGACCGGCGCGGCTTCCGGCATTGGTCGCGCCTTGCTGACGCAGTGGTCAAGCCGTCCGCTGCGCATTCTGGCGGTTGATGTCGATGGCGAACGGTTAGCGGCTGTCGCGCAGTCTCTGTCAGGTGTTCAAGCCGATATCACTACGCTAGCTATCGATCTTTCGCAGCCGGACAATTTGGAGCACCTATTTGATGAAGCGGTAAAGAGGCTGGGCAGCCTCGATCTCTTTATCGCCAATGCCGGCTTCGCCTATTACGAGCAGTTGGAGGCGGTTGACTGGGATCGGTTAGACCGGATTTATCGGGTTAACGTTTTTTCGCCTATGGCCGCTGCCGTCAAGATGAAGCAGCTTAACGGCGTGCGGCCCTACAAAGTGGTGATAACTGCTTCGGCGATGGCTTATCTGGCGCTGCCGGGTTACGCCGTCTACGCCGCCACCAAAGCCGCCCTCCACCGCTTTGCGCAAGGGTATCGCCTTGAACTGGACGACCCGCATCGGCTGGTGCTGGTCTATCCCATCGCCACCCGTACAAACTTTTTCAGCGCCGCCGCCCGTCGAACCGCACCTGTTGCCTGGCCGTCTCAGACCGCCGAGAAAGTTGCCCAGGCGATCATCAGCGGCATCGAGCAAAATCGGCAGGCGATCTATCCTTCGCGCCTGTTTGCCACCTATTTGGTGTTGGAGCGCTTCTTTCCGGCACTAGGCTACGTTGTCCAATGGCCGGATCGGTGGAAGTTTAAGCGCTGGCTTCGAGATGGGAGCCGGTAAGCGGCAGTAGCAGTAGTAAAAAGAAAGAGATTTACCTATGAAAACCATCAAACCTCAACGCCTACATCCCGGCGATACGGTCGCCATTGTCTCACCCTCGTGGGGCGGGCCGAGTGTTTTCCCCGGCATCTACGAGCTTGGACTGCGCGTGCTGCGCGATGAGTTCGGCCTGCATATCAAGGAATATCCTACAGCCAGAACCGATGCCGAAACGCTCTACCGGCAGCCCCAACTGCGTGCCGATGATATTAACTTGGGTTTTGCCGATTCACAGGTCAAGGCCAT
>JAGRBZ010000150.1 GCA_020433805.1 Anaerolineae bacterium | reverse complement strand
ACGGTTGGTTGTAACGAAAATGGCGACTGTGCCGACCCTGAGATTGTGGTCAACCAAATCCAGGGTGGCGAGTATGTCCAGGTCTACGGCGGCGCGATGGCTGCCGGCGAAGAAGAGGCTATGGACGCTGAAGCCACCGAAGAAGCGATGGAAGCTGAAGCCACCGAAGAAGCGATGGAAGCCGAAGCCACTGAAGAAGCGATGGCCGAAGGCGAAGCGATGGAAGAAGAAGCGATGAGCCTGGAGATTGAGCCGGTTCGCATCGCCGTGGTTATGCCCAGTACGACCACCGACCTGGCCTGGAGCCAAGCTCTGTATGAAGCACTGTTAGAAATTCAAGAAGCTGCCGGCGGCGAAGCTGTTGTTGAAATCGCCGTTTCGGAAAGCATGTTCAACGTAACCGATGCTGCTGCTGCTCTGCGTGACTACGCAGCCGACGGCTACAACATCGTTATTGCCCACGGTACCCAGTACGGTAGCTCGATGTTTGAAATCGCGCCCGATTTCCCCGATACCACGTTTGCCTGGGGAACCGCCACCGATACCGGTGAGGGCGAAGGTCTGGAAAATATCTTTGCTTACGAAGCGCGCGCTGAAGAAGGTGGCTACGTTAACGGCGTTTTGGCCGCTACCATGTCCGAGTCTGGTGTAATCGGTGTGGTTGGCCCGGTTGAAGCCGGTGACGCTAAACTGTACATCGACGGCTTTATTGCCGGTGCTGAGGCCACCAATCCCGACGTTACGGTTAACGTCTCCTACACCGGTTCTTTCGGTGATACCGCATTGGCGGCTGAAGCGGCTAATACCCACATCAACGCCGGGGCCGACGTGCTGACCGGTTCGGCCCAGCAGGTTGTTGGTGCTATCGGTGTGGCTCAAGAAGCCGGTATTCCCTGGATGGGTACTCAGGCCGATCAAAGCCCGCTGGCTCCCGATATTGTTGTTTCTACCCAGCTTTATGACTGGACCGACGTATTTGTCGACATCATCGAAAAACATCAGTCTGGCGAATTGGGCGGTACAGCCTACGCTTTAACGCTGGAAAACGGCGGTCTGCGCATGATCTATAATGAAGATATTGCCGGAGCCGACGCGGTTTCCGCAGCAATGGACGCCGATACCGCTATTGTTGGTGGTGAAATTGCGGTTGAAGTTGAGTAAGAAGAGATAGTTAGTTTTACTTAAAAGTGTGGTCAGTGGGCTGGGAGTATCCCGCTCACTGACCACATTGTGTATCCTTTTTGGTTCGTAGTAGCGGCTTTAGCCGTTTAGCGTTATAAACGGCTAAAGCCATTGCTACAAACATTCTCAGACTATTCCATCGCTTTGCATGAGCGACGATCAACTTATTCAAATGGTGGTAATTGATGACAAAAACCAACCTTCTCCCTTCCGGTTTACCCCGTATTGACTCGATAGAGATGCGTGGCATCGTGAAGCGCTTCCCCGGCGTTCTTGCCAACGATCACGTCAACTTCGAAGTCAAAACCGGCGAGGTTCACGCCTTGTTGGGTGAAAACGGTGCGGGTAAAAGCACGTTGATGAAAATTCTGTACGGCCTGTACCAGCCGGATGAGGGCGAAATTTTGCTTAATGGTAAACCGATTACTATCAACTCTCCTTCGGACTCGATCCGGCACGGTATCGGTATGATTCATCAACATTTTATGCTGGTTGATTCGCTCACCGTAGCCGAAAATGTGGCCTTGGGGCTTAAATCGTCCCGCGAACCTCGGCTCGATTTGAATGAGGTTCGGGCCCGTATTCGAGAACTGGCTGACAGCTATGGCTTAAAGGTCGATCCCGATGCCACCGTCTCGAGCCTGGCGGTAGGGCAGCAGCAGCGGGTGGAAATCATCAAGGCGCTCTATCGCGGTGCGGCTCTGCTTGTTCTCGATGAACCGACAGCGGTGCTCACTCCGCAAGAGGTGGACGATCTGTTTGTTATCTTTCGGCAAATGGCCGCCGACGGCCACGCCCTTATTTTTATCTCCCACAAACTGCATGAAATATTTGCCCTCACCGACCGCGTAACGGTTTTGCGCGACGGCCAGGTGGTTGGCACCCGCCCCACTAGCGAAGTTACCAAAGAAGATCTGGCCGGTATGATGGTCGGGCGTGAGGTGTTGCTGGAGCGGGTTCGCCCCCTGGCCACGCTTGGCGATGTACGCCTCAAGCTTGAAAACGTCAATGCCGTTAACGACAACGATACCCCCGTTTTACGTAACGTTAGCTTTGAACTGCACAGTGGCGAAATCGTTGGCGTGGCCGGTGTTTCGGGTAATGGGCAGAAGCAACTGGCCGATGCCATCGCCGGGTTGCATGTGGTCTCTGAAGGCAAGATAACAGTGGAAGGCAACAATGTTACCCACCTGTCACCGGCCCAAATGATCGATGCCGGGCTGTCGTACATTCCCGAAGAGCGCATGCACGACGGCGCTATCAAAGATTTTACGGTTGAAGAGAATCTGATTCTTCAGGATCACATTCGTCCGCCCTATACCAAAGGAATTTTTCTCGACTTTAACTATATCGCTAAACATGCTAAAGCAATGATTAGCAGCTTTAACGTCAAAACACCCAGCAAGGATACACCGCTAAAAAACCTATCGGGCGGTAATATCCAGAAGCTGATTCTGGCCCGTGAGTTGGCTCGCCAACCGCGCGTTTTGATCGCGGCTCAACCCACCCGCGGCGTTGACATCGGTGCCACGGAATATATTCACAACCAACTGCTCAAAGAGCGCTCCGAAGGTTTAGCCACACTGCTCATCTCAGAAGATTTAGATGAAGTTCGCGCTCTGTCAGATCGCATTATTGTTATGTATGGTGGTGAAATTATGGGCATCGTCGATAACAGTAAAACAACCGTTGAGGAACTGGGATTGATGATGGCTGGTGAAAAACAGATTGCAATTTCACAGGCAGTTTAAATTAGTGTGAGTTTTACTCTACTAATTGACAACTTTTCCAAACTATGTTACGCTTGGAAACGTTAATCGCATAAAGCTTGGCCGCGAAGCCCTCGACGATGAAATCTCTTGTGCAAAAGTCAGAGGGTTTTGTCATTTGTTATCTCAATACTATCTTTAGGAGAGAAGGAGGTAATAAGCGTTATCATCGATTTACTTACTGACCATAGTAAATTTTCCCCGCGTTAATACTTTTATAAACAACTACAAAAAATTTAATTATAACTCTGGAGGAGTAAATGAAGAAGTTGTATCAAACCATCACCATTGTTACCCTATTAGGACTGGCTTTGATCGTGGTACCGTCTTTTGTTTTGGCTCAAGATCCGACCGCTGAGCCGACTGTTGAAGCGACCGTTGAGCCGACCACTGAACTGACCGTTGAAGCAACCGTTGAGCCGACCACTGAACTGACCGTCGAAGCGACCGTTGAGCCTACCGTTGAGCTGACCGTCGAAGCGACCGTTGAGCCGACTGTTGAACTGACCGTCGAAGCCACCGAAGAAATGATGATGGAAGGTACTGCTGAAGCTATGCCCGCCGATGCCGGTGGCGTGGTATGTGATACCGACGTTATTGTTCAAGCTGATGACTGGCTGTCGAAACTGGCCGAGAAGTTCCTGGGCGATGTTCTCGCTTACCAGACCATTGCTGATGCTACCAACGCCAAAGCCGCTGTTGACAGCAGCTACGCGACCGTTGAAAACGTCGATATCATTGAAATCGGTTGGAAACTGTGTGTCCCGGCTGTTGCTGAAGCAGCGGAAGAACCGGCGATGGAAGCGACCGAAGAAATGATGATGGAAGGCACCGTGGAAGCCACGATGGAAGCCACTGAAGAAATGATGATGGAAGGCACCATGGAAGCCACGATGGAACCGACTATGGAAGCCACCGAAGAAATGATGATGGAACCGACCGTCGAAGCTACTGTTGAGCCGACTGTTGAAGCTACCGTTGAACCAACCGTTGAACCGACGGCTGAAGTTACCGAATAAATAAAGCCACAAAACAATTTGTTCATTGTTAAATATCAGGAGACAAAACTTGTTTTGTCTCCTGATTAGCGCTATTGAAGGAGATGCCCCTATATGAACTTAATCAATAAGGTTATTAGTATTTTAGTATTAGTTAGTTTTACGTTGCTTCTACCGGCTGTGGCTTTGGCTCAAGACCCCACTGCCGAACCAACCGAGGAAGCAATGGAAGGCACGGTGGAAGCTACCGTTGAAGCGACCGAAGAAGTGATGGAAGCCACCGTGGAAGCTACGGAAGAAGTAATGATGGAAGCTACCGTTGAAGCGACCGAAGAAGTGATGGAAGCCACCGTGGAAGCTACGGAAGAAGTAATGATGGAAGCCACCGAAGAAGCCATGGCAGAGCCGATGGCTGACGATGCCGGTGGTGTTGTATGTGAGTCTGATGTAGTTGTACAAGCCGATGACTGGCTATCGAAAATTGCTGAAAAAGCCTTTGGCGACGTGCTAACCTACCCGGCCATTGCCGAAGCCTCCAACGCGAAAGCAGCCGTTGACAGCAGCTATGCTGCCATTGAAGATGTCAACGTTATTGAACCCGGCTGGAAACTCTGTATCCCCAGCGCTACCTACGCTGAAGATATTTTGGGCCTGGCTCCTCAAACCAGCGAATCCGCCAGTGCTGACTCTGTTCAAATTCCCACCATTGAAGAAGGTAAAACGAACGTTGCCTTTGTCTATGTTGGCCCCATTGGTGACGGTGGCTGGACCTATGCCCACAACCAAGGCCGTCTCTATATAGAGGACGCTCTAGGTGACAGCGTAAACACCACGTATCTGGAAAGCGTTCCGGAAGGTGCCGACGCCGAGCGCGTTATCCGCAACCTGGCTCGCCAGGGCTTTGATGTTATCTTCACTACCTCCTTTGGCTATATGGACCCGACTGCCGTTGTGGCTGAAGAGTTCCCTGATACCGCCTTTATTCACATAACAGGCCAAAAGAAAAATGACACGAACTTTGGCAACGTGATGGGGGCTATGGAAGAAATGAAATATCTGGCCGGGATGATCGCCGGCGCGAAAGCCGCCGAAGACGGCTCCAACCGCGTTGGTATTATCGCCCCGTTCCCGATTGCTGAAGTTGTTCGCCTGTCGAACGCAGCGGCCATGGGTATGAAAGAAACCTGCCCCGACTGTGTCATGGACATTCGCTGGATCTTCACCTGGTTCGATCCCGTTCTGGAACGTGAAGCCGCTGAGTCGATGCTGGATGCCGGTGCTACGGTTATCATTACCGGCGCAGACACCCCCGGTCCCGTTCAGGCTGCAGCCGAACGCGATTTGACCGGTATTGCGTATGACAGCCAAAACGCCTGCTTTGGTCTGGAAGCCAACTGCTTAACCGTACCGTATTGGAACTGGGGTCCGCTCTATGCCGATATTGTCACCGGTGTCCAAGAAGGCACTTGGGTTCCTGAAGATTACTACGGTTCAACCGCAGATGGCATGCTTGGTATCTACGGCTTTATGGAAGGCCAAGAACCTTACCCCAGCGTTCCCGAATCGGTTATTCCGCAAGTTCAAGAAAAGCTGGCCCAAATGCAAGCCGGCGAATTCACCCGCTTTGATATCTTCACCGGCCCCATCAACGACAACCAGGGCAATGAAGTTATCCCGGCTGGTGTTACCTTGACCCAATCGGATCTCGAAGGTTTGGCCGAAGGCTACATGGCCGCCTTTGAAATTACCGGTCGCGAAGCCTGCACCATCTGTATGGATTTCTTAGTAGACGGTTTCGATCCGGCTGCTGAAATTCCCCCGCTGAACTAAGGTTGGCGGCAGCGTGATTTTTTAGTATACTGGGCGCGGAATAAACAGTTCCGCGCCCTTTTTTATTTAACCACCCCTACAATGCTTATGAAACAAACCATAACTAAACTCTATCGATATAACTATTGGGCCAACCATCTTATCTTAGAGAAGGCGGCCCAGGTGACCGAGACGCAATTTACTGAGCCGACTGCTTTTAGCGCCGGTAGTTTGCGCCGCACGCTGGTTCATACCCTAAGCGCCGAATGGATTTGGCGCTCGCGCTGCCAGCTAGGGGTTTCTCGCTCAGCCATGCTGCAAGAGGCCGATTTTCCCACGTTGGCTGCCATCACCACTCGCTGGCAAGAAGAAGAACAAGCGATGCTCTCTTACGTTGAAACAGTGACCGATGCTGATTTGAGCCAGACCATCACGTATACCAATACAGCGGGCACCGTGTCTTATGAGACCCTATTAGGTGACATTTTGCATCACCTTGTTTTGCACGGTATGCAGCATCGCAGCGAGATGGCCGCGATGCTAACCAGCTTTGGACAGTCACCTGGTGATATCGATTTCATTGCATTTTTGAGGAGGACATCCTCGTGAGCAACACCCCTTACGCCCTCGAAATGAGAGGGATTACCAAACGCTTCCCCGGTGTTTTAGCCAACGACGACGTCAACTTCGCGGTTGAAAAAGGGGAAATCCACGCCTTACTGGGCGAAAACGGGGCCGGCAAAAGCACCCTCATGAATATGGTCAACGGTCTTTACCGGGCCGATGAAGGGAAAATTTTGCTTGACGGTAAGCCGGTCAAATTCAGTTCGCCCCGTGACGCCATCGACAGCGGCGTAGGGATGGTCCATCAGCACTTTATGCTGGTGCCAACCCAAACCGTGTCCGAAAACCTTATTTTGGGCCAAAAAGCGCCGCGTTTCTATATTAATTACAAAAAGCTCGAACAGGATATTGCCGAACTGTCACGCAAGTTTGGTCTGGCTGTAGATCCGCAGGCCAAGATTTGGCAGCTTTCTGTGGGCGAGCAACAGCGCGTCGAAATCTTAAAGATGCTTTACCAGGGTGCGAAACTGCTGATTATGGACGAGCCGACGGCGGTGCTCACGCCGCAAGAAGTGACCGACCTGTTCAAGACCCTGCGTGAGATGACGGCCACCGGCCACACCATTATCTTCATCAGTCACAAGCTTGATGAAGTGGTTGAGATAGCCGACAAAGTCACCGTACTGCGTCGAGGTAAGGTTGTGGCGACGGTCGACGGCCACGCAACCAGCAAGGCCGAGTTAGCTCGCCTCATGGTGGGCCGCGAAGTACTCTTTCGCATCAAAAAGAAACCGGCCGAACCCACCACCGATGCCCTGGTTATCGATAGCGTCTCATGCGAAAATGACCGGGGGTTGCCCGCGCTGCGCGATTTATCGCTTACGGTGCGTTCGGGCGAAGTGGTCGGTATTGCGGGCGTAGCCGGTAACGGGCAAACCGAGTTGGCCCAGGTTATTACCGGCTTGCGCGAGGCTAAATTCGGCACAATCACTGTGCAGGGCCAGAATGTAACCAACCAGTCCGCCACGGCTACCATCGATCAAGGGCTGGCCTATATTCCGTCCGATCGCAACGGCGTCGGCTCCTCACCCAATTTAACCCTGGCCGATAACCTTATTCTCAAATCGTACCGCAAGCCGCCGATAGGACCGGGCTGGCGCATCGATTTGAAGCTGGTGCGCTCTCAGGCTGAAAAACTGATCGAGCAGTTCGATGTCAAAACGCCCAGTGCCGATCTGCCGGCTCGGCTGCTGTCGGGGGGTAATTTGCAAAAATTAATCTTGGCCCGCGAGATATCACGCCAGCCCAAGGTCATCATCGCTGTCTATCCGGTGCGCGGCCTGGATGTGGGCGCTATCGAGTCGATCCACCAGATGCTGATCGATGAGCGGGATCGTGGCGCGGGCATCTTGCTTATCTCCGAAGATTTGGATGAGCTGCTCTCCCTATCGGATCGGATTGTGGTGCTGTTTGAAGGCCAAATTGTGGGCGAAGTACCGCCCGAAGATGAACGTATCGACGAAATTGGTTTGATGATGGCCGGGACAAAAGTGGAGCACAGCCATGCGACTTAAAATAGAACCGCGTTTAGAAACGCCACGCTGGCTGCCCTTCGTCAGCATTGTCTTAGCCTTGATCTTGGCGCTGCTCATCGGTGCGATTCCATTGGCTTATGGCGGTCTTGATCCGTTTGTGGCCTATCGCCAGATGTTTCGAACCGGATTTTTTGAACCCTATTCCTTTTCCGATACGCTGGTCAAAGCAACGCCGCTTATTTTAGCCGGGCTGGGGGTGACTATCGCCTTTCGTATGCGGTTGTGGAACATTGGGGCGGAAGGACAGCTTTTCTTGGGTGCCTGGGCAACTACGGGCGTTGCGCTTTTCTGGCTGCCGCCGACCACGCCGAAAGTCGTTATGTTGGCTGCGATGACGCTGGCCGGTTTTGCTGCCGGAGCGCTGTGGGGTGCCATTCCGGGGGTACTCAAAGCTAAGCTGGGTGTCAATGAAATTATATCGTCATTAATGTTGACCTACGTTGCGTTTGAGTTCAACAACTACTTTGTGTACGGGCCATGGGCGGCGGGTGGCTTCGGCCTGACTGCCCCTTTCCCGCGCACCGCCTGGTTTCCCCGCCTCACCGACTTTGGCGATGCCGTTCCGGCCTTTCGCGGGATGACGGCCCATTTGGGCATTCTGTACGGTGTGGTTGCGGCTGTAATCCTCTTTATCATCTTTAAATACAGCAAGTGGGGCTATGAGTTAAAGGTCATCGGCGATAACCCCGACGCGGCACGGTATGCCGGGATGAACCTATCGCGTACGATTATCATGACGATGATTATCTCCGGCGGTTTGGCCGGTCTGGCCGGGATGTCGGAAGTAGCGGGCGTAGTGCATCGCTTGCAGGAAAACTTTTCGCCGGGGTATGGCTTTACGGCCATTATCGTGGCCTGGTTGGCTCGACTAAATCCGCTGGCCGTGATTGTGGTCGGCTATCTGTTTGGTGGTTTGCTGGTGGGTGGTGATGCCATTCAGCCGGCCGGGATACCCCTGCTTATCCAAGGCATCATCCTATTCTGTGTTATCAGCGCCGATACTTTTACGCGCTATCGACTTCGCATTGTCCAGCCGGTAGCATCAACGGCTACGAACTGAAGAAACCGTCACATCGGAGGGCTAGAGAGTGGAACTTGTATTTTTGATTAACATTATTGAGGCCGGACTGCGCACCGGTACGCCGCTGCTGTTTGCTACCTTGGGCGAACTCATTACCGAGCGGGCCGGGGTTTTGAATCTGGGCGTCGAGGGTATGATGCTGGTTGGAGCGCTGGCCGGATTTGCCGTGGCCTCCAGTACCGGCAACCCCTGGATCGGTGTGCTGGTAGCGATGCTGGCCGGTGGTGCGATTAGCCTATTGCACGCCTTCGTGTCGATCACCCTGCGTGGCGATCAGGTGGTTAGCGGATTGGCTTTGACCTTTGTCGGTACCGGGCTAACCTCGGTGTTGGGCGCGCCGTATGTTCAAATTCGTGATGTGCCGCGTCTGTCGGTGGTGCCGCTGCCTTTTCTGGAAAACATTCCCCTGATCGGGTCAAGCATTCTTTATCCCCTGTTTGGCGAGCAGAACATTATCTTTTTCATCGGGCTGCTGTTGGTTCCGGCCGTCTGGTTTTGGATTGAGCGCACGCGACCGGGTTTGCAGCTTCGGGCTATTGGCGAGAAACCGGCGGCAGCAGATGCGGTCGGCGTCAATGTGGGGGCATTGCGCTACTTCTACGTTTTTGTCGGCGGTGTTTTTGCCGGGCTGGCCGGAGCATCGCTATCGCTGGCGGTAACACCGCTCTGGATCGATGAAATGACGGCGGGTCAGGGCTGGATCGCCGTTGGTCTGGTGATCTTCGCCGGATGGAACCCTTGGCGAGCCTTAATGGGGGCCTACATTTTTGGGGCGCTGCGCCGTATGCCGCTCGATTTACAGGCCGTCGCCTGGCTGCCGTTTGCCAGCAACCCCATCTTGGGCGTTTGGTTGAACATGATTCCTTATCTGTTTACGATTTTGGCACTGATCTTCTCCTCGCGCGAAGCCATCCGCAAGCGATTAGGCGCACCGGCAGCATTGGGTATTCCATATGTGCGGGGTGAACGGGGGGCGTAGCGTTAGGGAGTTTATAGAGTTTGTGGAGTTTGTGAGTTTATGGAGTTCCAGAGGAGTCGAACAGTCTCGGTGAGACGAGACCGACGATGAAAATCTAGGAGCGACAAAGCTTGCTTTGTCATTGGTGTAGGGATCAAAGTAAACTTTGATGCTCCATCTCTGTATTTTTAGCGATTCGTAACCCGACCGAAAGTGCGCTGCAAAATGCGTATTGTGTTGGGCGATAATCGGCATTGCGGCGACACCGCACAGACCATTTTTGCATAGCGGGATTTACGTACCTCATCCATATCGTTACCCACTAACACGGCAAAACGCTCGATCTCTTCATCCGTAGCGTTGATAATCTGCACGCTATCAAAATCAAAGAGCATGCGCCGGGTAAACCAATTCACCCTTAATGTCTCACGCTCTTCAGCCTGTTCTTTACCCCTATACCTATCGAAGATGACGATGATCTGCCCTTTCCAGGTTCGGAAATTGTCGCTTTGGCCGCAGGCTCGACAGCCGTAGTAGGTGATAGAGGTTAACGATGAAAGTTGAACCATGTTAGCGCCGCAATACACCAAACAGTGAGGACACAAACGATCCTGGCCCGGCCCCATAAGCGTTATTCGGGTTTGTTGGGCAATCGTTTCTATCAGAGGAATAACGAACCGGCGCAGTTTGTGGCGAGGATCTGAACCCACAGCGATCAACGTTGGCATCGCTTGGCTGCCTATGCGGTTGATCAAAAGGTAAGCCGAGGCCAAATCACACATTACATCGAAGATGAACTCAAGGTATTTTATATTGTTCTCAAAGCCGGATTGTTGATAAGAGAGGGTTTGTCCACCACTGCCGGCCACAATCTGCCCTTTTAATTTTTCAAGTACCGCAGGTGGTGACACATGGGCAAGAATATTAGCCGCGGTTAGCCCTTTGTCTTTGAGAATTTCATTTCTAAGCCGGCGATAGTTTCTGGGGGAAGGGTTTGTAAATAACGAGATGTGCGTATCCCCCAACCTGTATGACAGAGTCAAGTAATGCTCCCGATAGTCGCCCAGGATTTGACAGTAGTTATTTTCTGTCGTTACAAAACTTAAATTGTGCTTGTCGGCCAGAGCTTTCCAGAATATGGCGTAGTTTGTTGAAGATCGGGTCATTTTCACCTTGCGATGTTGAGGACAGAGTCTAATGATCTGATCTTACTGGTGGCTTTGGGCGGAGTCAACTTGTCTTATTTTCATGGAACATTCATCAGGTGGCAACTTGCGTTAATTTATGTACAATATCTTTTATCTCTGATGCAATAGGAGCCGATTTGTGGAAACGATTTTAGATAGACATATCACCATCGATCCTAAGATTTGTCATGGCAGACCTCATCTTCAAGGCCACCGAATTCGGGTGCAGGATATTGCCGTTTGGCATGAACGCTTGGGCATGAGTGTTGATGATATCTGTACCGATTATAATCTGTCGTTGGCAGAGGTGTATGCTGCCTTAGCTTATTATTTTGACTATAAGGAAGCGATTGACACTGCAATCGAGGCTGATGAAGCCTTTGTTGAGGCTTTTAAGAAAAATAATCCATCGCAGTTACAAGAAAAGTTAAAGAAGTTACGTGGCGAGGAAAATCCGCTTTCATCTTGATGAACATATCAGCCACGCCATAGCCAAAGCTCTACGCCAACGCGGTATCGACGTTACCACGACTGTTGAAGCCGGACTTCGAACGAGAGATGACGATGCACAAATCGCCTATATTCGCCGGGAGCAGAGAGTGTTGGTAACAAGTGATGCCGGCTTTTTAGCGCGAACGGCTAACGGCGAAACACATTTTGGTGTTGTATATTATGCCGTAAATTCACGTTCGATTGGTGAAGTCGTAACTTTTCTCAACCTTCTTTATGAAATTCTGTCACCGGAGGATATGGTTAATAGGGTCGAATACCTTTAACTTTATCACCTCGACGAGGTATACCCCACATATAATACGCAATACTGCGCCCCATTCGCAACGTTTGGGTGTAGCGAGGAGCGAAGCATCCTCAGATGCGGAGCAGTTTGGCCCACCCCGTTCGCATCTGACGCTTGCGGCTCACTCCGCCATAAGGCAACAATTTTCATTCTCGTTGCTGTCGCGTAGCTTCTGTCGCACTCTCATGTAAATCGTCCATCTCCGGTAAAAGGACAACGCTTTCCTGCTCATTGGGATCGGTGCGGGCTATGATAGCCGTGCAGGTTTCGGTCTCGCTGGGGTTATACGGCAGATGCGGTACGCCGGCCGGGATATAGACGTATTCGCCGGCTTTGGAAACCAAGTGTTCCTCCAGATTTTCACCGTACCACATACACCCTTCACCCGATAGCACATAGATAGCTGTTTCGTGATTTTCGTGAAGGTGCGCCTTAGCCCGACCGCCCGGCGGAATGGTCAGCAAATGCATGCAAATACCACGGGAACCGGTATTTTCGGCGGAGATGCCGGCAAAGTAGGTAAAGGTTTGTTTGCCGGTGTAGCTTTCCCCCGGCTTGATTAACTTACACGTTGGCTTTTGCTCTTTATTCATCATTTACTCCTTGTTAATAAAAGCGGCACATATTTGCTTGGGTAGCACAACATTAAACCGTGGAATGGGGTAAAGAACCCAGGTTTTTGCCACAATTGTAAGCATGTTGCCCAATTGAGCACCCATAGAAGCCTTTGTCGGTCTCATGTTCAAGAAAAACCTGGGTTCTAACGCTACCACGATTTCGTGCAGAGCTACCTTTGCTTGGGCAGTATCCTAAAAAGCAATATAGCTCTTTGTGGCTACATTAATCGCCCATGTGAGTATAGGACAACATTACTGGGAATGATATGATGGTCACATTTAGTCTCCAAGTTTAGTAATTCACAAATGAGTAAGAGAGAGAGTCAGTAAGAGGTTGTTTTAGACGGCTAATACGAAAGATATTATATTTCTAACTAATTTCTCATGAAGTTCATCTATTTTGTTTAGATTTAGGGTTTAATATTTAAGTCATACGTGTTAAATGTATTAACTATATCTTTTGTATCCCACAAGCCAAAATCCAGCAAGCTATCAGCGTTCAGTTAAACTTGTACAACAGGCAATTACCTCAACTTATGACCGGTTCAGAAAAATTGCAGTCGTATTACCTCTTGGGAACAGCAGATTTTTGGGAAGTGAAGCAAAACCAATTGAGACCTTTATACGTATCTTCCCGAGATAAGCTTCTACAAATTTTGCTCGCAATTCATTCATGAGAATCGCAATTTAATAACTTTTATACTGTGTAAGATATATTGTAAATCGTGATGAGCGCTTTGCTTTATTTTTATTTACGAAGCTACGCGTATCTGATCATAGTATTTAAGTTATTTGTTGTTCTCATAATATTGTTCTTTAAAAAATCTTTGTAGTAACTCCCTCCAGACCGTCTCAAGCCAAGAAAAGTAAATCATTTAGAGAAATCGTTTGGACCTCTATCATCTATCCTATTGAGCCTTTGGACCGATATACTTCTCGGCATCATCATATTGCATAATGCGAGTGCTTTTTTTGCACACGTAATGATGTTTCGAGATATGTAAGCACTATAGAGATTACCCTGTCGAGCTCTCTTTAACGAGGAGAATCATGGCATATCTTCGAGGCTTGATCATTGCCCTTTTGATAGGGCTTACTATTTTTTTCAATCTTGAACGATTAAATTTTACCCAGTTAAATATTATCAACCTTGCTTCGTTTGTCTATATCCTTGGAGTCTCGGCTGTCATCTCAATTATTTCAATGCCTATTCTAAGGCGTGCTTCTGTCACGGCCTCTCTTGTGATTTGGCTAGGGATATATATTTTTTGCAAGATTTTTTTATTTAACGATCGTCCTATCTTAGGCGGATTGTATACGTACCTTACGGTTACAGAATTAGTTCTGTTGACGGTTCTTATTTTATTGGCGCACAAAGTTGCCGATACACTCAATGACTTTGAGGAAGTTATCGCAAATATTAGCTTATCGCAGGTTGATGGACGCGTGCAGCAGTTTCAGGAAGCAAAAGATATTGTCGATGGCGAAATGCTGCGCAGCCGTCGTTTTCATCGCCCCCTATCGGTTGTTGTGGTCAGGCCCGAAGCAGATTCGATCAATACCACTCTCCATCGTATTGTTCAAGAAGTGCAACAGGCTATGATGGAGCGCTACGTTTTTACCAGCCTCGCCCACGTCATCAGCGACTGTATAGAACGAACGAATTTCGTTTTAGCCCACAGCGAAAATAATCGCTTTATTCTCTTATGTCCAGAAACAAATATAAATGATACAACAGGCTTGGTCGAACACATTCGAAATGTAGCGACCGAGAAACTGGGTGTTTCCGTTGCCTGTGGCGTATCGTCCTTTCCCGATCAAGCGCTTACCTTTGAAGAGTTAGTTAATCATGCGGAAAAAAATATTAAGTATTCAAATCATGTCGCTAAACCGTCTGTTAGTCCGGTAGACGCAAGAAACGGACATCATCAGAGCCTTTAACCTTGTTCTATTAGAAATAAAAAGGGAGAAGAATAATATATGACTACACAGCATCTTATTAGATCGTTACACCCCCAAGCTCTCTGGTTGTATCAGTTTGATCCCCGGCGGCGTCTGCTAACCGGTCGAACCTATTCGCTTATAAAGCGGATATTAGATTTAACATGTATTCTTCTTGTTTTGCCAATTTTAGTTCCACTGTTTTTCTTGTGTGCCCTATTAATCAAACTTGATTCGCCTGATGGGCCTGTTCTTTTCTACCAAATGCGGACAGGTAAAGGCGGACGACGTTTCCGCATGCTTAAATTTCGCACTATGGTACCCAATGCAGAGACTTTAAAGAAAGAATTGGCCCATCTTAATGAATTGCAGTGGCCCGATTTTAAGATCACCAACGATCCGCGCATTACACGGGTAGGGCGTATCTTGCGTAAAACCAGTCTAGATGAGCTTCCGCAGCTGATCAATGTGGTGCAGGGCGAGATGAGTTTAGTTGGCCCCCGCCCCACATCATTTGCCGCAGATACCTACGATTTATGGCACACTGAACGGCTTGATGTTAAACCGGGCTTAACCGGTTTGTGGCAAATTATTGGCCGAGGCGAAATGGAATTTGATGAACGAGTACGTCTGGATATTGAATATATCGAGCGTCGCTGTTTGCGACTTGATCTACAAATATTACTAATGACTATTTTTGCTGTCGTCCAACAGCGCGGAAGACATTAATGAAACCGAAGATCGCTTACATCATGTCGCGTTTTCCGCACCTGCCGGAAACGTTTATCCTCCGCGAAATGAGCGAGTTGGAACGGCAAGGTTGGCAGGTAGCGCTTTATCCCTTGATCGCTCAAGAGCAGACGGTAATTCATGATGAAGTGAACCATTGGCTGCCGCAAGTGCGCCGGTTACCTTTCGCCTCCCCGGCAGTTCTGGCCGCAAATGGGCAAGCTCTTTTTCAGTCTCCGGCCCGGTATGGAGAAGGCTGGATGCGGACGCTATTTGAAAACCGAACTTCGCCAAAATTCCTTGTTCGCGCGCTGGCTTTGCTGCCAAAAGCGGTGTATGCGGCTCGTTTGATGCAACAAGAAGGAGTCGACCATATCCATGCCCATTATGCCACGCACCCGGCTATGGTGGCTTGGCTCATCCATAAGCTGACCGACATTAGCTACAGTATTACGGTTCACGCTCACGATATTTTTGTAGAGCAAGCGATGTTAGCCACAAAACTCCGCGATGCAACCTTTATTGCAGCCATCTCTCACTATAATCGCGACTTTCTGGCCCAAACCGTGGGAACGTGGGTTAGAGAAAAAACGCACATCGTTCACTGTGGGATTGAGCCGGATAACTATATGCATCTTTCTAAACCCAGTGCTGGCTCGGCTGAACGTTTTGAGCTCATAAGTATTGGGAGCCTGCAACCGTACAAAGGGCATCCATACCTCATCCAGGCATGCGCGTTGCTCCGTGATCGCGGTATTCCCGTGCGCTGCCGAATTATCGGCGGGGGCGAAGAGCAAGCGATGTTAGAACGCATGATTACGGAAGCACGGCTTGAAGGTATTGTTGAACTGCTTGGCCCACAGCCGCAAGAGGAAGTGGCTCGTTTATTGCCGACGGCCCACTGCTATGTTCAGCCCAGCATTATTACGCCATCGGGCAAAATGGAAGGTATCCCGGTAGCTTTAATGGAGGCCTTAGCCTGTGCTTTGCCGGTAGTTGCCACCAACATATCGGGCATTCCTGAATTGGTGCAGCCTGATAAAACCGGGTATTTGGTTCCGCCGGCTAATGCTTCGGCATTGGCCGATACCCTGACCACTATTTATGCGAATCCTGAGCGGGCGTGTCGTCTGGGGATGGCTGGTCAAAGTTTGGTGTTTCAAGAATTCGATTTGAAAACGAATGTCAAAAACAAGGCTGCTTTATTCGAAAAAGTTATTGAACAACAACAGGTGTTGTCTTTTCCAAAACTAGTGGTTAAGACTTAGGAAGGATGGAAAGATGCAGGAATTGCTACATTACTTACGCATGATAAAACGGAGTTGGTGGATAGTGGCGCTAACCGCGCTGACTGCCCTTAATATTGCTCTACTTGCGTCATATCTGAGCACTCCCATGTACCAAGCGACGGCACGCTTAATTGTCAGCCCCGGACCGTCACTCTTAGCTGGTGAAGACAAGGACTTGGTTAGCAGTTTGGAAGCTTTAGACAAGCGTTCGATTGTCGCTACGTATGTGGAAGTCATCAACAGCCGCCGGGTTTTGCGAGAGAGCCGGGATGAACTCGGCCTTAGCGCAGAAGAAATGGCCGACTACGAAGTGTCTGCTGTTGTCTTGCCCGATGCCAGTGTGTTACAACTGTCTGTTGTCGGCCCAAACCCGGAAACAACCGCACGCTTAGCCAACGACCTCAGTCAGCGTGCGGTTGCGTATATTGAAAATTTGTATTTGGTTTACAACATTAGCCTCTTCGATCAGGCTACGTTACCCAAAAGTCCCATAAGTCCTCAACCGGCCCGAAATGCAGCTGTGGCCGTTGTGCTAGGAGTTGTTTTAGGCGCGGTGTTGGCCTTAGTTCGCGAGCATCTTCGCCAGCCGCTTGATACCGTACGTGATCGAATGAATATGGATAAACACTCTTTAGCCTATTCACGACGCTATTTCAAAAATCGGTTGGATGAAGAGCTTATGCGCCATCAGGCCGGTAATTTATCGTTGGGCGTGATTGAGTTGGAAGGACTGCCGGACTGGCAGGAAACGCTTTCGAAACCGGCCTACCAGCGACTGCTGCGTCGGATTAAGGGTATTCTTCAAGATGAAATGCGCGGCAAAGATGTAATTGGCCGTTGGGATGAAACCTCTTTCGCCGTACTCTTACCCGGTACGTCCGGTTCGACGGCGATCCAGCAATTTGAGTCGGTGCAACAGGCTCTGCTGCAGCCTATCACACTTGATGAAGATCAGACAGTTCAATTGAAACCCTATACAGGAGTCGCTGCCTTACAAGAAGATGAGCGGTATGCAGCTGCCTTGATCGAGCATGCGGAAACCGCCTTAAATCGTGCACATCGTAATGGTCGGAATGTAATCCTGTTCACGCCTGATGTAGCCTTATCCTATGCATCTGCTGAACACAAAAATGGCTCAAATGCTAAAACTCCATGATTAACAAACCCGCTCTTGTTAGAAATGAATGGTTACCCATCCTCTTTGGGATCCTGGCCGTGGGTGGCGGTGCGGTAGCAAGCCTCGTAGTCGTTCATGTTTCCAGTAATATGCTTCTTCTGGCTCTGGTTATAGCGCCGTTTGTCGCCTTGGGAGTAACGCTGAAACCGGAATGGGGGCTTTTGCTGCTGGTTTTTATGACCTACGTGCGCTTGTCGGATGTCTTGGTAGAACATCACGGCGCTCCCTCTATCGCCAAGCCCTTTGTCGTTTTGCTGATACTCGTCATCGCGGCACGGTGGTTGCTGTACGGCGAAGA
>JAGRBZ010000014.1 GCA_020433805.1 Anaerolineae bacterium | reverse complement strand
CGAAGCCGTTGGCGTGGTGATACACGGAAACCACGTGGCCGACCTGTGAGGCAATGGCCGGGGTATCAAAGCGACCTGGCCCAAGTTGTTCGGTTTCTACGGTAGTGGTGAGCGTATCCAGGTTAAACATGGTGTAGGTGTCGCGTCGATGGGGCGGTGAGGAGAGGCAGTTGCGCGTTTGAAGATACAACTGCCGGGCGGCGGGGTAGGTGACGGGCGGGCCGGAGAGGCAGGACGTGGTCAATACGTGCGTCGGTTGAACGAGATTGGTGAGATCATAGATCCAGGTCAGGTCGGTGTAGTAGGGCGGCGTCACAGTCCGAGGTGTCATAATCAACTGATGGTCCACATCAAGGGCCAGCGGGCCGGCGGCATCGAGCCGGGTAATTTCCGCAAAATTGTCTCTCGCCAGAACGAGCGTCTGGGAGATGCTGTGGCTGCCAACGAAGATGCGGGTCCGATCGACGGCCAGATAGGCCGGGCTGTTGTCTTCGGCCTCGAACAGCGGCTCCGATTGAAGTCTGGATGATAAGTTGTCGGGGTGCAGTTGAACCAGACGGCTTTCGGCATCCAGCACAAAAACCGCCCCGTCGGGGGCTACCGACCAGGATCGGAGCGGCTGCATTGGCGGCGTGTGAGTGATGGTCGGCGCGTTGGCATCGACCAACCCAAACTCAAAGAGCGTACCTTGAAAGGTATCGTCGATTTCATACTGCATCGGCGTGGTGGGGCGCAGCGTCGGATCGGGGGATAGGGAAAGCTGAAGCGTTACCCGCGGGCAGCCCGGCAGCCAGACATCAAGAAAGGCGATGCCGCTTTCATCACTTTCGCTGACGCTAACCTGCTTGATGTCGTTATATGTATCGTCAATAACAAGTTCGATGCCGGTTAGTGGAACTTCGCCTTGATCCCACTGTCCGTTTTGGTTGTCATCGCGCCACACGTGGGCTTCGCCTTGCCAGCCACAATCGGCATCGATAATGATTTCGGGGGTGGGTGTGTTCTCCAGGCTGGCCGGGATCGGCGTGACTGTACAGCCCTGGTCGGGGATAGCAGATGCACCGGGAGGACATATGGGGGTCGGTTTGACGATAGGGGTAGATGATGGTTGAGGTGCTTCCGGACTCAATAGGAAAGCAGCGGTTTCATTCGCATGAATGATATCGTCACTTGGTTCTTCGGATTGATTACAAGCGACCATTATCACGATTAGTAATAAGAAAAATAAGGCGTAAAGGGCACTTGTCGAAATGTTTTTGAAGTTGCCAAGTTTCATGGTTATTTGCGATATCGTAAACATGCTTTCCTCCTCGGTGTTGTTCGTGTTTATGCTTCGCCGTTGATTCGCAGATCGTACGGTGTTTCTGACTCGACATTGTATTTGAATTGAAAGTAACAGTCCCCGCCGTCATCAACTTCAACGAAGGTCGTTTGCCAATCACCGCGTGCCAGGGATCTTTCTCGATCCAAACGAGTCGATTATTGAAGAGCGCGTGGTAAATTCTACTCTTAATGTTGTGACGTCACTACGCCGCTAAACGTTCCCAAATAAGCTGGGACACTTAAAAATCTCTATTCAAAAGCATCAGAATGAAGTTTGCTGATAAAAGTGGGAAATGAGACGAAATAAGTATTTTGTTTCCATCATTTTATCCTGTCATCCCCAATTGCTTTTACGTAATTTTTATGGTCGAAATAAGCGTTTATGCCGATAAGTGTAATGACGTCTCCCTATGAGAAAATTCAGTATTTTTAAAGAAAGGATTTTAACCTTATGGAAAATCAAGTTGTTGTTTTTGAGTTAGCTAATGAACGGTACGGTGTAAATATTACGGCTGTAGAGAGCATCATCAAGCTACAGACAATCACAGGAGTGCCGCAAGCACCTCCATTTGTAAAAGGCGTTACCAATCTACGTGGTGTGGTTTTGCCGGTAATCGATCTACGTCAACGCTTTGGCCTGCCACAGAAAGAGGCCACAAAAGATACACGTATTGTTGTTGTTGATATGGATGGTGGCACAGTTGGAATGATTGTCGACGCTGTAGCCGAAGTGCTGCGGGTAAATGATGAGGCAATCGAACCACCCTCACCGCTGGTAGTTACAGTAGACTCGACCTTTATTGCCGGTATTGCCAAACTCGAAGAACAACTGGTGATTCTACTGGATTTAGACAAAGTACTTACTGCCCAAGAACAGGTCGAGCTGCAGACTGTTCCGGTAACCTAAGCAAGCAAAAGATGACTGAGGTCAAAGTAAATTAGATCTTATAGTGATTAGCGGATATCAAACAATTAATGACCTTGGAAAATGAGTAAAAAGCGTTGAAAAAGTTACCGACTAAGAAGTAATGAGGAAATCATAGTATGCGTTTAGCGACTAAATATCACATTAATAACACCAACCTGAGTCTCAGGAAGCAGTTTATATTATTTTCAGCAGAGGATGTTCGTATTCTCGCAAAGCTTAATGCATGGGCTAAACGTGTTTCCCAGCCATTGGCTAAAGAGTTCTACGATCATCAATTTACCTTTCCGGAAAGTTTGACGTTCTTCGAAGCCCATGCTCGAGAAAAAAATATGACCCTTACTCAGTTGCGCCAGGTTCTGGAGAAGGCTCAGGCTGGATACTTTTGCCAGATTTTTCAGGAGGCCGCAGACGGTGGTGAGTATGGAACAGACTACTTTGAACGCCGTCTGCGCGTTGGAAAATTGCATAACGTCATCAATCTCCCTATCAAATGGTATGTTGGCAGCTATACGTCTTATCAAATTCTGGTACGCAAATATTTAACACGAACGTATTTCTTTCGACCCCGTTTTCGATCGAAGGCCGAGCAGGCCATTTTTAAGGTCTTTAACTACGATATTCAGGCAGTGACGGATGCCTTCTTTTATGATTACCTTGAGACAGTAGGGCTTGATTTAGCTACTGTGAAGATTAAATCTACAGAGCATGACCTATCGGAATATTATGCCGATTTTAAGACGACAATGCGGGCAACCTTAACCGAAACAACAAAGTCGGCCAATCATCTGCTGATAGCTGCCCGTCAGTTAGCCTCTATTGCCGATCAGGCTGGGTTAGCTACATCTCAGATAGCCTCTACGATGCAGAATGTAGCGTACGGCACCGAGCAACAAACTTCCAGCGTAACCAAAGCATCGAATATTGTTGGATCGGTGTCCCAGGCGATTGATAGTGTAGCCAAAGGAGCTCAAGAGCAAACAAAAGCCGTACTCAAATCTGCTGAAATTGCCAATAAGATAGCAACTGCTATTCATCAAGTTGTTACCAATGCGCAAACCGGAGCCAAAGGAGCAACCGAAGCTGCACAGTTGGCGCGTGATGGTGCGGAAACTGTTGAAGAGACCATTGAAAAGATGAACACTATCAAGACGAGAGTGGGGCTTTCTACCCAAAAGGTACAAGAGATGGGGCAACGTTCGGCCCAAATAGGTGCCATTGTTGAAACAATTGATGACATTGCCTCACAAACAAACCTCCTTGCTTTAAACGCGGCTATTGAGGCAGCGCGAGCTGGCGAACATGGTAAAGGCTTTGCCGTAGTGGCCGACGAAGTGCGTAAACTCGCTGAGAAATCGGCAGAAGCGACCAAGGAAATTGCTGATTTGATTAAAGGTATTCAGGAGACAGTATCCGAAGCGGTTGTTGCGATGGAAGAGGGTGCTTCTGAAGTAGAAAGTGGGGCCAGCCGTGCAAATGATGCAGGACGAGCCTTAGCCGATATTTTGAAAGCAGTAGAAGCAGTGAACGAACAGGTTAAAGACATATCCGCCGCGGCACAGCAGATGGCGGCTTCTTCAAATGAATTAGATAGCGCGATGGAGGCGGTTTCCACCGTAGTTAAGGAGAACACATCGTCCACCAAAGAGATGGCAACCAGCTCAAGCGAGGTTTCACAAGCGATTGACAATATTGCCGGAGTCAGTAGATCGAACAGCGCAGCGGTGGAAGAGGTGAGTGCGGCCACGGAAGAAATGAGCGCTCAGGTGGAAGAAGTGAGTGCTTCGGCCCAGACGTTGAGTAATATGGCTCAGGCCTTGCAGCAGCTTGTGGCTCAGTTCAACCTGGATGAGGATGAAACAACCCCTCAGACTCGCTCGAATGGTACAAATTCTAATTCGGTAACGGTTTCAGAAAAGCGTAACGGTTATAATAGCTATCAAGATATACCGGCACCTGTTAGCAATGGCTGGCACTAGGTATTGAAATCGTGAATGCCTGGTAAGTACTACCCATCACCCTATCTATAAGGAACGTAAAATGTTTAATTGGTTCAATAATCTATCAATACGTAGTAAATTAACTTTTCTTTTTACTACAGTAGCGCTGATCCCCACCGTTATAATTGCCGGTTTAGGGGCGATACATGCTCGACAAACGTTGACAACGGCGGCGTTGGGTGATGTACAGCAGGATACGTTAACTGACGTTAGCGAAGTACAGACATTTCTTGAACTGTTTCGCTCCGATGTGTTGATTATGGCAGATGCGCCTGCCTTACACGGACTGATCCGTGCTTCGGACGATGGTGGACGTGATTTGCTCTCAAATGTCTCTTACAGCGATTGGGCCGAGCGTTTAAGTCAAACCTATAAATCAGTTGCTGAAAATCGGCAATTTTACATGCAAATTCGTTATCTAGACGAGTTTGGTATGGAAAAAGTCCGTGTAGATTATGGGGATGGTCAATCATCCGTGGTTCGTGGCGAGGCCCTGCAAGATAAAAGTAGCAGTTCATACTTTACTGAACCGATGAACATGGCAGCTGGGAAAGTATACGTCTCTGCCCTAAACCTCAATCGAGAACGTGGTGCAATTCAGGTGCCGCACACCCCGGTACTGCGTTATAGTACGCCGGTCTTCAATTCTGATGGAGAGCGTCGAGGTGTGGTTGTGATGAACGTATATGCCGAAAGTTTTTTGTCGAGGTTGCAAGCAGTTTCCGGAACTACGGCTCTCGCCAATAGTGAAGGTTATTACCTCATGCACTCCAATCCGGACTGGACTTTCGGGTTTGACTTGGAGACTGACTTCAACGCAAACAATGATTATACAAGTAGTATAGCAGGCCTTGGCGATCAAGATACACACGTCACGATAGACTCGGAATTGGGAGAAGTAATCGCATTCCGCAAACTCCACTTTGATCCCGATCAACCGCAAGGCTACTGGCTTGTTATTCGATCTTTACCGACCGATCAGGTGCTAAGTAGCGTATATTCTTTACAGTGGGGCGCTTTGGCTCTTGTAGGAGTAATTCTACTTGTTGTTGGTGGGGTAGCCTTCTTTGTAGCCCGCGGTGTGGCTAGTCCTTTGGTGGTGATGGCGAACACCGCTACAAAGCTTGCTGCCGGTGAAGTGAATCATACCAAGATGAATGAAACGTTAGCCAAAAGACACGATGAGATTGGCATGATGGCGACAGCCTTTCAACAGATAATCATCTATATGAAAGAAATGGCTGATACAGCCAATAATCTGGCTCAAGGCGACCTAAGGGCAGATCTCAAGCCTAAATCTGAGCGGGATGTGCTTGGTAACGCTTTTGTAAAAATGTTAAAAAATCTACGTGAACTGATTAGCCAGTTAACTGAATACACGACCAGTGTTACAACGGCTTCCGGTCAACTGGCAGCGGTAGCCGAGCAAGCCGGCCTGGCCACGGCCCAAATTGCTGCCACAAGTCAGCAAGTTGCTTATGGCACTGCTCAACAAACTGAGTCTACCAACAAAATGACACTGTCAGTAGAGCAAATGACGCATGCCCTAGATGAAATAGCCCAAGGTGCTCAGAAACAGACCAAAACTGTTGCGCGCTCCTCTGATGTTACGGAACAAATCTCTACGATTATTGGTCAGGTCGTTGCTAATGCCCGTTCCGGGGCCGAGGGAGCAGCCGGTGCTGCTAAAACGGCTCGAGAAGGTGTGAAAACTGTAGATGAGACTATCCAAGGTATGGAGGCTATTAAATCTAGAGTTAATCTGTCAGCCCAAAAAGTGCAGGAAATGGGGCAGCGCTCAGAGCAAATTGGGGCTATTGTTGAAACCATCGATGATATTGCCTCGCAAACTAATCTGTTAGCTTTGAATGCGGCTATTGAAGCTGCACGGGCTGGTGAACATGGCAAAGGTTTTGCCGTAGTAGCTGATGAAGTCCGCAAGTTAGCGGAGAAATCAGCGGAGGCAACGAGAGAGATTGCCGACTTGATCAAGGGTATTCAAGAAACTGTGTCCGAAGCGGTAGAGTCGATGAATCAGGGTTCGCAAGAAGTTGAAGTGGGTGCAGTTCGAGCTGATAAAGCTGGTCAAGCCTTGGCGGCCATCTTGAAAGCCGTGGAAGCTGTTAATGAACAGGTAAGAGATATATCAGCAGCAGCACAGCAGATGAGCGCGTCATCAAATGAGTTAGTAGGGACAATGGATGCGGTTGCAGCGGTGGTTGAACAGAATACCTTTGCAACGCAAGAAATTGCATCCGGTTCCAGTGAAGTTTCCCAAGCAGTTGAAAATATTGCTAGCGTCAGTAAGAAGAACAGCGCGGCGGTAGAAGAGGTAAGTGCAGCGACTGAGGAAATGAGTGCTCAGGTACAAGAAGTCAGTGCGTCAGCTCAGACATTAAGTGAGATGGCCCAAGCTCTCCAGAAGTTAGTGGGTCAATTTAAGCTGGTTGAGGAAAAGTCTAATCTTGAATTACGTTCAAAAGGAAAACCATCTGCGTTTGTACCTGCTCCAAACAAGAGTAATGGATATATATATGAAGAACAAGTGGTGGTGGAGACCAATGGTTGGCACTAAGTTTCGTGATGAACAGAGAATGTTCTTCACAAATGTTGGTGATAGCACGGAATAACTATTGAGCAAAGGAAAAAAATTTGATGATAAATTCTGCTAAACCGTCCAAACAAAAAAATTACTTAGACATTACGCATTGGAAAATCGGAAGTCAGATTATCGCCATTGTTCTGGGGGTAGTTCTCCTGTCCGTAATCGCGATGACTGCATTTAGCTATATGGCTATTTCAAATGCAGTTACCACAAGCACTGGACAGTATCTTAGCTACACCGGTGATGAAATTCTAGGGCGGATTAGTGATATTATGGCCAGCAGAATAGATACACTGGAAGCGTTGGCACTTTCGCCAGCCATTGTTGAGGCTATTAAAACAGCTAACCAGACCTACGAAGGTCGCGATCCGGAAGAGATAAAGGTCACGATTGCTGAACTGGATGAGGTTTGGCAAAGTACAAACCCGGATCGAGAAGCATTGGTCACGGAAATTGAGCGAAACGAAGTCAGTGATTATTTAAGACAATTTATGAGTTCTTTTCCGGAAGAGGTCGAGATCTTTATTACTGACCGTCATGGTCTTAATGTCGCGATGACGGAACCAACCAGTGATTATTTTCAGGCTGACGAAGACTGGTGGCAGGGGGCATATAGTAATGGAAGTGGGTCTATTTTCGTAGGTGATGTTGAATACGATGAAAGCGCGCAATCCTGGGCCGTAAACATAGGGGTTCCTATTCGTGATAAGACGGGGGAAAATGTAATCGGCGTTCTGCGAGGGACGGTTGATGTCTCGGTTGTGTTCGAAGTGCTTTCTCAGATGGGATTTAATGACATTGGCGTCGTCACGCTGTTAGATAAAGATGGTAAAATCATATATACCCGCAATCAGGATTTCCTGATGCAGAATGCTCCCGAGTCGTATATAGCATTCCTTGAGGCTGGGCATGAAGGCTGGCAAACGGATTTGAACGATTTGGAAGGTGTCCCCACTTTTATAGCGTATCAATTTATGTCAGGGGAGTTTGCTGAGACATTGGGGTGGGCACTTTTTATTGAGGAGCATCTTAGTGACGTCTATGCCCCTGTTCGAAGTATGCTTATCTACAACTTAGCGGTAGCTGCGGTTATTGCAATCATTCTGGCAGCTTTAGGCGTTCTAGCAGCGCGATCCATAGTCAAACCTTTGGCAATGGTTACAATCCAGGCCCGACGTTTAGCTGCTGGGGATTTGAGCGCAGCGGGAACACAAGCTAATGGGTTTGAAGAACGAAAAAATGAAATTGGCGAGCTTTTTCGAGCATTTCAGGAACTTCAGACTTACATTCAAGAAGTTGCGTTGGGTGCGCAGCGGATAGCCCAAGGCGATTTGGTTTACCATCTAAAACCACGCTCAGAGAAAGATATGTTGGGTATGGCCTTTACAAAGATGATAAGTAACTTGCGCCAACTTATTGGTGGAGTTATTGACAATGCTAGCAAAGTCGGTGGGGCTTCTTTTCAACTGGCCTCCGCTGCCGACCAAGCTGGTTTGGCTGCCTCTCAAATCGCGGATGTGATGCAACAGATGGCTCGGGCTACTATGGAACAAAATGCTAATGTTACGCAGGTCGCTTTCTCTGTTGAACAAATGGCTCTCTCTGTCGATGGAGTAGCTCGTGGGGCGCAAGAACAGAGTGTGGCTGCTGCTAAAACTTCGGAGTTAACTAATCAGATAACAGACGGCATCCAAAAGGTGACAACTAACGCTCAGTCAGGGGTAGAAGGAATTACAACGGCTGCACAGATTGCTCGCAATGGAGTTACAACCGTTGAAGAGACTTTGACAAAGATGAAAACAATCAAAGTTAAAGTTGGATTATCGGCTCAGAAAGTGGAGGAAATGGGGCAACGCTCCGGGCAGATTGGAGCCATCGTCGAGACTATCGATGATATTGCCTCTCAGACAAATCTTTTGGCCTTGAACGCAGCTATTGAAGCAGCGCGTGCTGGCGAACACGGTAAAGGTTTTGCCGTAGTGGCCGATGAAGTGCGTAAGTTGGCAGAAAAGTCGGCGGAAGCAACAAAGGAGATAGCCGGTTTAATCAAAAGTATTCAACAAACAGTGACTGAAGCGGTACAGGCAATGGCTGAAGGAACGGCCGAGGTAGAAACAGGGGTAAGTCGAGCGGATGCAGCCGGACAGGCTTTGTATAGCATTTTAGAAGCAGTTGAAGCCGCAGCCCAACAAATTGAAGGGATTTCAAGTGCTACACAACAGATGAATATCTCATCAAGTGAGCTTATGAGTGCGATGGATGCAGTTTCGACAGTTGTAAAAGAGAATACAACTACTACGGAATTGATGGCGGCTGGTTCGAGTGAGGTATCGCAAGGTATTGATAATATTACCAGCGTCAGCAAGCAAAATAGTGGGGCAGTGGAAGAGGTAAGTGCAGCAACGGAAGAAATGAGTGCTCAAGTGCAAGAAGTGAGTGCCTCGGCCCAAACCTTAAATGATATGGCTCAAGCCTTGAGGGACATTGTAGCTCAGTTTAAATTGACTGAAGACACGATACAGACGGCAACCCAACTTGGTAAAGATGAACCTTCAATTGCGGCAGTCGCTCCTGAAAGCCGTAACGGGTATGCCTACGATGGTGAACCGGCAACTATCAGCAATGGCTGGCATTAAAAACCATTATATCTGCAAGTAAAACTATTTGGTTGTCCATAACATCACTATCGCCAACTAAAGAGCATTAATACTGCCGATTTGAGCGATATTGGCGACGATATGGTCAATACGAATAGGCTCAGGCAAATGCGGAAGCAATTTAATGTTTTGGTCACGTACTTATGGCCTCGGAAGCAGGCTTTGAGGTCATTGACATTGAAAGCGGGACAATTGGGTCGAAAGTAACGGATGAGAAGTTGAGAAACATTGACCATAAACATAGCCAGATTAGCCGCATTGTAGAGCAGGATGCGGTTGACGTTCATAAAATCTTCGAGACCTCAAAATTGTTTGGCGTTGCAGAAGTTGAATTCGATTTGGAAGCGGAGGCGGTAATAGTCGATGAGTTTATCGAACGCCAAACCCAGATCGCTACTGAATAGGACGACACGAGCCACTTTTTGCGTTGTGAGGTTGGTTCTGACGATAATGAAATTATTGAGTTGAGCGGGGATGCGTTTGTGCCACATGGGCATTTGATAGATGTTGGTTTTGAGACCATCGCGTGGGGTTGTCTCTTTGAGATATTTGTCGGGGATATGGTTATAATCGAGTTTGGCACCTTGACCCGCGCTTTTTTTTGTTGCCCATCGTAAGGAAAATAGAGAGCCGCATCATAGCGCAATTTGGAGATGAGATGCAAAGAAGATTGGCGCACCATGTGTAAGGCATTCTTGTTGCCAAAAGCACCGTCCATAATGCAGTAGACCGGGCTTAGGTCAATCCCCAGCAACACCAGGAGGTTGTTGAACATCGTTGGGATTTGCAGTAAATAGGGTGTCAATTTAACCTCATACTCTCATCGCCGCTTATCAAAATCACATCGGCCGGGTCAAGCAGATGACGATGAATGAAAAACCAGTTTACTTTGGCCCACACAATAGGGCTCTTGAAAAAGCGCTGAATGGTCTGGTAACACCCGCCTTTTTCTGGCCAGCGGGAGATGCCTAGCATCGTCACTCGTTCGGTCCTGACTAACAGGGCTGGCACTATATAACTCAATTGTCGTAGTCTAGTTCTATTCAGATATTGGTTTAAACAACCTAAAATCATTACTATATCGGGCATAAGCGGTTGTTTCCTTTTGCGCTTTTTTCTTTGGCGAGACAAAAAACGCCTGGTATTCAACCGCTCTCATTTCGCTATTTTTTGGCCTTGGTATTGAAATACTTGAAGAAATATTATTTTTTTCGGCCTCGATTTCGTACAAAAGCTAAAAAGCTATTTTCAATGTAGCTAAGGGGACGCAGAAACAGACGACCGCTATGATAAAACCTTCTAATATTGCTGCTAGAATAGCTGCTGATATCCGGCGGATGAAGAGCAATGCCCCATCTGGAGCAAAAGATGCGGCTGATACAGTACAGATGGCACGATCCTGCGTTATCTGGCCGGTACCGCTCGCTACTAATGTTGCCTATCGAATGTGTATGAGTACTTCTGCGTGGCGTCTGAAGGCTATCACGAAGAAGTGCATTCATCCTGAGAAGCTGGTTGTGACCGGTACCCTAACTTTGATGATGTCGCCCAATAACTCCCTAACTGTTGAAACCAACTGCTCGTGATAAATAAGCGGCCAAAATCGCGCAATTTTGAGACTCCGTCGGGCAGACTCCATGATGCTTGTTGGTCCTTCCGATTGAAACCTCGCCCTGCGCCTTGTTTCTTTGGTAATGCCGGAGCGTTCTCCCCCAATTTCTCCCTATAAAAGTCTACCTCTTGCTCTGAGAGGAGCTGTTGGATAACAACAATTCCCTTCTCTTTAAACTGTTCTTGCATTGTTTGCGTACTTTAGATGCCTCACAGTTAAAGTATCGTCGTGAGACAGTCATCCCACGATGACTCCATAATCCTTTCAATTGAAACCCTTGTTAAGTACTATTGAAGAATTCCTTAAGCGGCTACTAAATTCGATTAAAGGATGTGTCAGACTGTCCCTTGACTCGCCTATGCGCTTGGGGCCAATTGACCGGCCCAAACAATAAATAAACCCCCTGAATAAAACATTCGGGGTATGACACTCACACCGGTTTACTGATATGCTATAAGTGTAGGGACGGTTATTCATGAACACGTTAACTGCACGATCAGCCAAAGACTTTGGCAAAGCCCAACAGTTGGCTTTCATCGAGAAATGGCTCAACTTTTTTCGTGGTCGCTCAAATGATTTGCTCTCTTTTGAGGCGGTCAAGCAGTACTTAAAGATAAAGAAACCAATCAACAAAGGGCTGCAGGAAATAGAATTGAAGAATATCGTCGGCAGCGTTAGTAAATACCGAAATTTCTCGCGTTCTTTCCTGCCAAAAAACTATGAAGATGAGGAGCGTTGGCGACGGGTCGACAGTTTGTTCTACAATCAGGGATTTGAACCGATTGAGGTCTACAAAGTTGGTCAGGTTTACTTTGTGCGTGATGGTAACCATCGGGTATCTGTGAATCGAACGCATGGTGTAACGACCATCGAAGCTTATGTTACGGAATACAAAACCGACGTACCTATCGATGAAGACTAAGATAATGGTGTTAATTATGGTCGGCGATAAGATCGTTTTTCTGATGAGCTACAACGAAACCATCCGCCAAGTTAAGAGACGAAAACACAACACCTCTCCCTTGCCTGGTCAGGTGACCCGAGCAAAAACCTCACCACTGTGCTGATCAAATTCTCGACAAGTGGCGGGCGTATTACAACAGATTTTAGCGTATGATAAGTATGGCTAAATAGGTAAAAAACGATTGTCTTAAGTGTGAATTTAGCATCTATCTACACCTGCTCCTCCAAATTTAGTTCTGTGAAATTTGTCCAACGATCGACTCCCCAAATGCATTTATACATCTGGGGAGTCTTTTTTAAGAAGGAGAATTCAATCATGCAAAATGAGACGTCAACATTCATCCGTAATGCCTCAAGTCACCATCAAGGCCAAAAACAAATTAATAAGCAAAAACTGGCGTTAAGTCTATTCTGGATTGGCTTACTGATTGCCGTTGCATTTGCCGCTATCGGCTCACGGAGCCTTCTGCACAACCTCAGAACCCTTACGATTGAAGAGAATAATGCTACTATTTGGGCAGATGGCGGCCTTTTATGGATAGCCTGGGGCTTTTCCGTAACGTTAGGTTCTGTCTTGGCCGCCATTGGTGCGTTTATCTATGTGCAAACCAAGTCGGTTTTCTCGTGGCTCACCGCTATTGGCGTTGTTGGCGTAGTCTTTGCAATGCTGATGGTGTGGGGTCGTGTCTATAACGCAACGCTGTTTGGACTTGGAGGAAGCATCATCCTGCTTTCCTTTTTCGCTATTGTCTGGATATGGATGAAACTCTATGCGGCGCTTGATATGCCGGAGAAAATCGCCGGAGGTTTCAAGCTTATCGGCTATGTTTTCTGGATCCAGGCATCCTGGTTTCTTTGTGGCGAAACGGCAAAGATGCATCTCAAGGCTTTTGAAGGGAGTTCTGCGCCCAGCCCCATCGAGATTATGGTCTTTCTGATTTTGGGTTGGCTCTTTGTGCTTATTGGTGAATACAAATCGATGCACTTGAAGAAGCATTGAGTTTATCGCTACATACGTAGACGCGCTTGAACAAGCCGCTATGGTGTCGAAACTTCTGTAAAAAGGACACGACAATGAGCGTTATTTGGTACAAAGTACTGTCCGATCTGTGGGACAACAAAGTCCGCACTTTGCTGGCTACCCTAAGCGTTGCCACCGGCGTTTTTGCTGTTGGAGCCACTTTTGGCATGGTCGACCAGATGCTGGCCGGCATGGATGCTGCGCATCAAGCTGTTTATCCTTCGCACGTGATGATATTTTTGCAGGATGATATTGATCGCGACATCGCCACCCGGCTGAAGAAGGTCGACGGCGTGGTTGACATCGAAGCGGCCAATCAAATCGGCGTCCGTTATAAGCTCAATGCTGCCGATGAATGGGACTCCGCGGTCTTGGTCATGCGGGATGATTATGATGACCAAACCTATGATAGGTTTCAACTGAGAGAAGGCACGTGGCCGGCCAAAAATAGCTATGGTGTCGAGCGCCTGTCCAGCCAATATTATGGTGTTGATATTGGCGACTCGGTACTATTTGAAGTGGATGGCCGTGAAAAAGCGCTCAAGATGAGCGGCAAGGTTCGCCATCCGTTTGTGCCCCCGCCGCCGTTTGGTGGTCCGGCTTTCTTCTTTGCCGATGCTCAGGGCATGGAGCGCTTCGATGTGGCCGAAGGTGAGTTTAGCCAGCTTCTGGTACGGGTTGATCCTTACAGCGAAGAATTTGCCCGCGAGGTCGCCTCGGAAATCAAAGATCGGTTATCGAAAGAGGATGTTGGCGTTGTGTCTACGCTCTATCAAGACCCCGAAAAACATTGGGGACGTCCCATTATGGAGGGCATCAACCTGGTTCTACAGATTTTGGCGGTGGTCTCGTTGGGTGCCAGCGCTGTGTTGATCCTCAACACCCTGATGTCGCTGATAACCGAGCAGATCAATCAAATCGGCATGATTAAGGCTATTGGCGGGTCAACCGGCACAATTATTAAAATCTATCTGGTGGGGGTCCTTGCGTATGGCTTGCTGGCGTTACTGATTTCGCTGCCGTTGGGCGCGTTTGTCGCTTTTGTATCGACCCGATGGCTACTTAACCTGTTTAATATTGATTACGCCACGTTTCAATACTCAGAGCGGGCATTTGTATTCCAAATGATTGCCGCTCTGGCCGTACCTATGGTTGCTGCGCTCTGGCCGGTTCTCGGCGGCGCGTCGATTACCGTGCGGGAGGCGATTGCCAGCTACGGCTTGGGCGGCGGCAAGTTTGGCGCAAGCCGGCTGGATCGACTGGTCGAGCGGCTGGGGCAGCGCTTTCTGTCAACCCCTTACGCCACGGCGTTGGGCAATATGTTTCGGCGGAAAGGGCGATTGCTGCTCACGCAACTAACCTTAATCACCGCCGGTACGATGTTTTTAGGGGTGATGACGCTCTCCTCATCGATATCGCTGACCTTGGATAACGAATTTCTGCGGCGCAATCACGATATGACCATCTATTTGGAAGAGAACGAACGCACCGATCGGGTCGTGGGGCTGGCCGAAACCATGCCGGGCGTTGAAAAGGCCGAACTGTGGTTCGATCACGGCGCTTCGATCTTGAAGCTGGGACAGCGCACCAACGAGGCCGGCATCGGCGTGGAAATAATGGGCGTACCGACCCAAAGCGATATGTTTGAACCCCTTATTGTGGCTGGCCGCTGGTTACGGCCGGATGACGGTCAAGCTGTCGTCATTCTCAAAGATATGGCCGATGACCATAACATGCACCTTGGCGACACGATTATTCTGGATTTGGGCGAGTTAGGCCATGATGAATGGCAAGTTGTGGGCTTCTATCAGTCGATATTGAGTGGCGGTGTGGGCGACACCGTGCCGATTTATGCCAATCTCGAGGCCGTGTATCACGCCACGAAAAAACACAACATCGGCAGCGACCTGTATGTACGAACAGAAACCCACCACGAAGATTATGCTGAGGCGATGGCCGCCGAACTTAAAGCGCTGTTCAACACCAGAAACATGGACACCGACTTTAGCGACACCGTTTATGAGTTCAGAGACAATGTCGATGCTCAGTTTAGTATTGTGGTTAATATGCTGCTGGTTCTGGCGGTGATCGTTGCTCTGGTCGGCGGGATTGGGCTGGCGGGGTCGCTCTCGATCAGTGTGGTCGAGCGGACACGCGAGATCGGCGTTATGCGGGCTGTCGGTGCTCGGACATCGACCATTATGGCTATGTTTGTTATGGAAGGTCTGCTGCAAGGGCTATTTAGCTGGCTGATTGTGGTACCGCTCTCGTTTGTGATAGGCCGCTTTATGGCGAACGCGCTAGGGCAGGCTATGTTCAACAACAATCTCGATTACCAATACAACTTTGACGCCGTTATGGTCTGGCTGGTTGTCATCGTCGTTGTCTCCATTCTGGCCTCTATCGCACCGGCTTATAATGCCACCAAGATAAGTGTGCGCGATAGTTTAGCATATGGGTAGGAAGGTAATACGTCTCGTGTCATTTCGCAGCGCAGCGGAGAGATCCCTGTGACAATACGTATAAAAAGCTGTTCGATTGGAAAAATTTAACGCAACAGCACTTAAATTTTCCCGACAACCGCTTCATTACTTGAAATACTTGAGGGATTTCTTCGCCGGAGTTTATCCTGAGCGCAGTCGAAGGGGCTACGAAATGACAGTGGGACTTTATTATCGAATTCAGGTTAAAATATATAAAGATTTCAGCCAGTCTTGTGCAAATCATCTCACACCCGTAAATTGCACCGCCTTGAAGAAAATATCGGTGCTGCCGATGGTGGGGTTTGGCGGTGTTGGTTTTACAATGAGATTATAATGGAGTTGATTTTGAGCATTTTAATATACGTGTTGAAAAAGATCGATGATTCGGGCAATAAACGGATTTGCAATGTTAAATTTCATTAACAATAGGTGCTTCTATTTGCTATCTCAAAATCTTTACGTACAATACTTCAAAGTCAAGCCGACTGAATACGGAACATCAACTTTTTTTGACCGAAACCCCCTCTAATTCTCTAAGTCTAATCAAAATTTCCATCACTGCCGTTTTAACTTGCTGCTATTTTGTAACCATTCATTTAAAGTTGGGTTAATAGCAATCAATTAGGCCGGTACTTACCTATTTACAGCGTTCAGTCTTATTCAATTTGTAAACCCTTCTAGAGAACTCAACTTTATTTATCAACTTCTTCAAAGAAGCAACATTGCTTTTTATGTCGAGGCGGAAATGATGACTAAGTCAAGGATTCTAGTTGTCGAGCAAGATGCGATTGCCGCATCGCGTATAAAGGATTCTCTCGAAAAATTTGGCTATGAAGTTCCCGATCACATTTCACCCAGCATTGACGTGATCGATGTTGTCAGAAAAAAACGCCCTGATTTAGTGCTCATCGGCATCGACTTAGATGAGGCAACGGCCGGTTTTACAATAGCCAGACAGATCTACGCTCAGTTTGATGTCCCCATTGTCTACCTAACACCCCACAGCAACAATGAAATCTTGCGAAGTGCTCTAAAAACCGAACCATTTGGCTTTATCTTTAAGCCCGTCGCACGAGAGACGTTGTTAGCTTCTATTGAGACAGCACTCCACAAACATTGGGCTGAACAAACGTTAAAAGTAGCGAACGCGGAGTTGAAGGCTATCTACGACTCCAGTCTTAATGCCCACATCGTGATCGATCAAAACTGGAGCATCAAGTTTTTTAATAGAGTGGCGTCCGAAAGAATAAGCCTATTTTCAGGGAGACCCATTGAGCAGGGATGCCCGGTACACGCGTTATTTCCGGAAGAAGATTGGCAAAAATTTAAAGATAAAATGTCACAAGTTTTGCTGGGTGAGACCGTTAAGGTTATGCAATGGGTCATGAGCAACGGGAAAAAACGGTGGATGCAATTTTATTGTAATCCTGTGATCAACGATGACGGTCAAGTCACCGGGTTTTGTATCAACGCGATGGATTTTGTTGATTTACATACAACAACCGAGATGCTCTCAGATGGTGAACAGCGGTTGCTTTCGGAAATTCAGAGTGTGCTTTTTACGACCGAAGAGTTGGTTAATAGTGCAGACCTGGGGAATTTATTAGACTTTGTTGTAACCCAAGCCAGACATCTTTCAAATGCCGAAGGTGTGGCTGTGTTATTACTGAGTCCTGACCAGGAAAATCTAACCGTCGTCAGTGCTAGTACGCTTGGCTCGAGGGTAGAAATCGGTTTACAATTACCGGTTAAAGGATGGATAGCTGACAACGTATTAACAACTCATAGAATCCAGAAACGTATTCACGAAAAAGATAACCCGACATGGCTTTTGGATAAATTATTTTCCTTATTTAAGGGGAAGTCATTACTCTGTGCCCCGCTGACGGTACGTGGTAAACCGTTGGGAATACTTCTTCTTTGGAGCAAAGAGAAAGATTTTTTCAATGACTGGAATACTCCGATGATTCATTTATTTGCAAATCAAGTAGCATTGGCTTTGCATAATGCCGATTTACACATTCAAAACCTCGAATTGACTGTTCGACAGGAAAGACATAGATTAGCCCGAGAATTACACGACTCCGTTACACAATCACTCTATAGTATTGGCATGTCAGCTCTAGCTGCACTAGGGTACGCCAGACAGGGGCTAGATGACAAAGCCAAGAACGCTGTTGAACTCGTTCATGCTCTCTCTCAAACGGCTTTAGCCGAAATCCGGACTAATCTCCAGGAGATGTACCTTACCGATAATAATGAGAAAAGTTTCGGCCAAATGTTAGAGTCTTATTGTGATTCATTAAAAAAACAGTTCAACTTTGAAGTGGACTTGACAATTGACTCGAATGTAGAGCTCGCCGGAACCCAAGTAGAGCATCTGTATTACATCGCTAAGGAAGCGTTGTGGAATACTGTAAAGCACGCTACTGTCGATCACGCTAAAGTTGTTCTCACGAAAGTTGCAGATACTATTATTCTAACAATTGAAGATAGGGGGGCTGGCTTTAATTTCGAATCTTTGGATACTATAAATACAATTGGTTTGCGAAACCTGCAAGAAAGAGCTGAAATACTAAGGGGGCGGGTAACGATACAAAGCAAGCTAGGTCAGGGTACACGAATAAAGGTTCAAGTTCCTTCAGAGTAACTCAATATAGTCATTCTTTATTTAACTTTCTAACTATTTTCTGATGATTTTCTTATATAATTCCTAGCAATTGCCCGTACTCTAGTACTGATAAATTATTTGTAGGCTCTAAATCCGTCTCCTTAGTCAACATTATTAAATAATATAACTATGAAACGAACACGTATCTTACTGGTCGACGATCATGTGATTGTTCGCAAAGGCATCTTTCTGTTCCTCGATGCTGAGCCATCGGTTGAAGTTGTCGGCGAAGTGGACAATGGACGTGAGGCTGTTTGCCAAGCCAAACTTTTAAATCCTGATGTGGTTCTCATAGACCTTGTCATGCCGAAGGGTGGTGGCATTCAAGCCATCGCCGAAATTAGAAAGTGTTTACCCCACATTAAAATCGTTGTTTTGACGACATTTAATCATAAAGAAAAAGTAAAAGCAGCTATGAAAGCCGGCGCACACGGTTATTTGTTAAAAGATGCGGATGGTCCGGCTTTGCTGCGGGCGATTGAGATGGTTCAAAACGGGGGCATGCCACTTCATCCGAGTGTTACTGATACGTTGATTGAGGGTGTGACGCGGTCATCTAACGGCAATGGATACCAGACCTTAACCGACCGAGAGGAAGAAATTTTAAAATTAGTGGGTAAAGGGATGAGTAATAGAGATGTGGCTGAAAAATTGACTATCAGTGAAGGTACAGTTAAGGTACACGTTAGCCGTATTCTTGACAAGTTAGACGTGAAGAGCCGAACGGAAGCCACGCTACGAGCCATTGATATCGGTTTGATCTCTCCCATTTTGAAAGATAATTACGCCAATTGAACTAAAAAAATAAGCGGATACATCGATAATAAAGCGAGGATTGTTGGCTAATCCTTGCTTTTTTTATTTCCAAACCGTTCACGTGGGGGAATTAAGCAAATTGCGGCGTTTAGGGTCATCTATAACTTTCGATATAGATAGCGTATAAGCGAAATATACTAGAGAATATATAACTTTTGGGAGTAGGAAAGGCATTATTAAAATGTTATCATGGTTTTTGTTAAAAACAATTAACACCTACCAAAATTACTTTACAATTGCCAAAAGCAGTCCCTACCTTAATAAATTAAAGACTATCCAAATCGAACAATAGTATCTGTGTCAACTTAACGATTATCCTCGTTCATTTTACATCGCAAAGTCGGTACGCCACACTTTCCAAACCTCTTATAAAAATGCCCCCAGGTCTAATGGTGTTGAAGATTATTCACCTTTTCATTCTTCAAGGCCAAACTCCTATGTTCGATTAGTCTTCTTTCGAAAACAGCGCCGCAGGCTGCCGGCTTGTGGAGTGTATTTTTATGCTCCACTTACGTACTCGAACTCCTCGATATTGTTTCGCTCCAGGAAATAAAAATTTTTAAACTTAATACCTTAATTTTGTACAAAATAAGCCGGTTTCTATTGGTTAATGCAAAATAAAGTTAGCTGATCAGATATTTACACAACAGTTTATTCGCCAAATTTGATTACAAACAAAATAGGGCTTTCATATATTGTCCCAGAAGTTGCCCCTAAAGGTTATTCGGCAACTTCTGCTTAAATAACAGAAACTCCTACTGAAAACTGGCAAATCAAGTGTTTATCTAAGAATGTTTTGCCCTGCCTTCCGTTTTGTTGACTACCAATCCGTTTGGACTTGATTTTGTGAATAGAAATTACATTATTTTGCATATAGGAATAGAACCCTTCTTTTTTGATCAAAAACAAGGGTTTAATAAGGGTGATCCGAAAATGTGAGACTTCTTAATAAGATGATAGTCATCATCTCGGTGATACTAGAATTATTCAAAATTGATAAAATAAAATGAGCTGATCTGAATAAGATCAGCTCGTGGGAAACTAGATTAAGAACAAACCCGGCTCTTTTAGGGCAAGTAAAAGTGCCGGATACGACAGTTAGTACTATTTCAGCACTATCAAGCGCCGCTCTGTACCTAACCCAGCGTTTTTTAATTTTACACGCTGATAGATGGCACGTCAAGTTAGTTATTGCGGTAAAGATCGGTGTTTGATAGTTTTTGTTATCACAATAACTAGGGGGAAAGTTTCGTGACACACTATTCAGTGCGACAATGGCAACGCAGTTTATCTATTCTAAGTAATGGTAAAAGTAGCAATTTTTATTATTACTGCAAACGGCTGGTGGATTTTAGTTTAGCGTTATTGCTGCTTTTGCTGCTTCTACCCCTGTTGTTGGTAATAGCTCTTCTTGTTAAGTGGGACTCACCTGGTCCGGTGTTTTTTGTCCAAGAACGCGTTGGGGCCAAGCGGCGTTCTAACAACGGAAGAACATATTGGGAACTCTACGAATTTTCCATTTACAAATTTCGGACGATGTGGGTCGATGTCGATCCGGAGATACATCTTAAATTTATGGATGCGTATATTGCCGGAGATGAAGCAAGAATGATTGACCTACAGCCAGTTACGGATAAGGCAACGTCTTTTAAGCTCATAGGGGATCCGCGCATTACTAAGGTTGGGAAATTTCTTCGAAAAACAAGTTTGGATGAATTACCACAACTTTTGAATGTTTTAAAGGGGGATATGTCATTAGTTGGACCCCGACCACCCATTCCATACGAGTTAGAGAAATATCAGCCAAAAGATTTTCAACGTTTGGCCGCGATACCCGGCATAACCGGATTGTGGCAGGTCAGCGGGCGCTGTGAAACGTCCTTTGAGGATATGGTTCGGCTGGACGTAGCGTATGCTGAAAAGGAATCTCTTTGGTTAGACCTTAAGATTCTATTAATGACGATACCGGCAGTCATGTCGACAAAGGGGGCAGAGTGAGATGAGAAAATTAAATGTAGGTGCAATTGGGTGTGGTTACTGGGGACCGAATTTTATCCGCAACTTTATAGAAATACCTGAGGCTGATCTCCGGGCTATCGCTGATTTAGATCAAGGGCAGCTTGACCACCTTCAAACCCGCTATCCCAGTATCGAAATAGCAACTAAAGATTACCGTGACTTTTTTGCCTTGGGTCTTGATGCCGTGGTTATTTCAACGCCGCCGGAAACCCATTTTTCTATTGCGCAGGAGTGTCTGCTACATGGCTTGCATGTCTTGGTAGAAAAGCCTCTTACCATCAACAGTCACCAGGCCCGCGAACTCATCACCCTTGCAGAAAAGCATGATCGGGTACTGATGGTCGGTCATCTTTTTGAATACAATTCCTCTGTGCATACCTTGAAGAAGATCATAGAGAGCGGCGAGCTTGGTGATATCTTTTACATTGATGCGGTTAGGGCCAGCCTCGGCTTGTTTCATCCAACTCTAAACGTTATCTGGGATTTGGCCCCCCATGATATTTCAATTCTGAATTATCTCTTGGGCGATGTTCCGCTTAATGTGAGCGCCCGCGGTTCGGCTTGCGTTCATCGTGCTGTTGAGGACGTTGCTTATGTGACCCTCATGTATCCAAATAATCTTCTGGCTCATCTCCGCTTAAGTTGGCTCGATCCGCATAAGACCCGCCGGATCACAGTGGTGGGCAATAAGAAAATGGCAGTCTTTGATGACGTTGAAAGTCTAGAGAAGGTCAGAGTGTATAACAAAGGGGTCAAGGCTATTCGTCGGACGGATACATACGGCGAGTTTCAATTTGCCTACCACTATGGTGATGTGGTCAGCCCCTACATCCACTTTGAGGAACCGTTGCATTCAGAGTGCCTGCATTTTCTGGAGTGCGTTAGACAGCGGAAGAAACCCCTAACTGACGGTTATAACGGACTGAGAGTGGTGAATGTCATCGAAGCAGCGCAGCGCTCCTTGAAAAATGGAGGCAGAGCCGTACCAATTGAACCCACCCCGGTACACATGCTAAACGGACATCCCTCTTCAAAAGCTGTTACGAATGGCATTTATATAGGTGGTTAAAAATGAATATACCTTTTGTTGATCTACAAATTGAATACCGGACGATTAAAAAGGACGTTAATACGGCCATTACCAAAGTGTTAGCTCGATCGGACTTTGTTTTGGGACAGGCGGTGCAGGAGTTTGAGGATGCATTTGCTTGTTACTGTCAAGCAGCCTTTGCTGTAGGTGTCGACTCTGGCTTTTCCGCATTAGAACTGATTTTACGGGCCTACGGAATTGGTTACGGCGATGAAGTGATTACCGCTGCCAACACATTTGTTGCGACCGCACTGGCAATCTCGACTTGTGGCGCAAAACCGGTCTTCGTAGATATTGATCCTGACACCTACAATTTAAACCCCGATTTATTAGAGGCGGCAATCACGCCGGCTACCCGGGCGATCATTCCTGTACATCTGTATGGTCAACCGGCAGATATGGATCCAATCCTGGCTATAGCGCGGCAATATGGTTTAAAGGTGATCGAAGACGCTTGCCAAGCCCACGGTGCGCGCTACAAGGAACGACGGGTTGGTGGTTTAGGAGACGCTGCGGCGTTTAGCTTTTATCCAAGCAAAAATTTGGGCGCTTTTGGTGACGGGGGAATGATCGTAACCAATGATGCGGATATAGCCGATCAAGCAAAGTTATTGCGTAATCTCGGCCAACGGGTCAAATATGAACACCAACTCAAGGGCTATAACCATCGGCTCGATACCTTGCAGGCGGCCATACTTAGCACCAAACTCCCGTATTTGGACGAGCGGAATGTGCTGCGGTACCAATCGGCGGCAACATATGATCGGTTATTGAGGGGTTTACCTGTATGTACTCCAAAGATAGCAGAGTGGGCCGAGTCTGTTTTTCATCTATACGTAATCCGTGTGCAGGATAGAGACGGACTTCAAGCCCACTTAAATGAAGCGGGAATTGCCACCGGTATTCATTACCCTGTTCCAATTCATCTTCAACCAGCCTTTCAGGAATTGGAGCATAAACGAGGTGATTTTCCGGTAACGGAACAGTACAGTGAAGAAATTTTATCTCTGCCAATGTTCCCCGAATTAGGGATACAGAGAGTCAGCTACGTCGTTGACGCTATCAAAGCGTTCACAGCTCGAACCACAATCCGGGAACATCAATCAGATTATATAAAGGAGCAGGCGAACGTTGTTAGCAACTAAATTATCCACGTTAATATCACCCTGCGGCGACAAATTAGTAAACCTTCTGGTTCCGGCCGAAGAGATAGTTGAGTTGAAAGCATATGCCAGCCAGTTGCCGTCTTTGCAGCTATCGGAAAGGTTGGTATGTGATTTAGAACTACTCGCGACGGGTGCCTTTTCACCACTTGATCGTTTCATAGGCAAAGCGGACCACCAATGCGTGTTGGATGAAATGCGTTTAGCCAGCGGACACATATTTCCGATTCCGGTGACACTTCCGGTGGAACCTGGTTCAAGCATCCGCTTAGATCAAGACATTGCGCTACGGGATGCCAAGAACGAACTACTGGCCGTAATGACTGTTGAAGAAATTTATGAATGGGATCGCGTTGAAGTGTCTCACAAAGTCTTCAACACCCAAGATCTACGCCATCCGTTGATCGCCGAAATGCATCGCTGGGGACAACTCAATATTTCAGGCCCCTTACGCGTGTTACAGCTACCACAACGTTATGATTTTAAGGAACTACGCCTGACCCCAGCCCAGACCCGAGCCAAACTAGAAAAAATGGGGCATCACAATGTGGTAGCCTTCCAGACCCGAAACCCATTACATCGCGTTCACGAAGAACTGACCAAGCGGGCTGTTCTAGATGTCGACGGCACATTGTTGCTGCATCCAGTGGTTGGTATGACTAAGCCAGGCGATGTCGACCATTACACTCGTGTACGCACTTACAAGGCTCTAGAGAATTACTACGATCCAGATCGAATTTTACTATCGCTGTTGCCATTGGCTATGCGAGTAGCCGGACCGCGCGAGGCGCTGTGGCACGCACTCATTCGGCGTAATTACGGAGCCAATCACTTAATTGTTGGCCGAGACCACGCTGGCCCTGGCAAAGATTCAGACGGTAACCCATTTTATGGACCTTACGACGCTCAGGCGTTATTAGAGCGGCATAGCTGTGAACTCGGCGTGAAGGTGGTCCCCTTTCAAATGTTGGTTTACCTACCGGACCATCACTGTTATGAAGAAGTCTCCAAAATCTCAAGCCAAACGAAAGTTGCCTCAATTTCTGGCACTCAGGTGCGCGAAGAATATCTAAATAACGGTAAGACGTTACCTGATTGGTTCACCAGGCCAGAAGTGGCTGAGATCCTGGCCGAAACCTATCCGCCTCGGCACCGGCAAGGGGTTTGTATTTGGTTTACCGGTCTCAGTGGTTCTGGTAAATCTACCACGGCCGAGGTGCTCACGGCGTTGTTGATGGAACACGGTCGGCAGGTTACGGTTTTGGACGGTGATGTGGTGCGCACTCATTTATCGAAAGGATTAGGCTTCAGCAAAGAAGATCGGGACATCAACATCCGTCGAATTGGCTTTGTGGCGGCTGAACTGGTGCGTCACGGAGGTACGGTCATAAGTGCGGCGGTCAGCCCTTACCAAGCTACCCGTAACGACGTCCGCAATTTGGTGGGGCAGCATCACTTCATTGAAGTATTCGTAGATACACCCTTGGAGGTTTGCGAGGCGCGGGACGTAAAGGGGATGTACGCTAAGGCTCGCCGCGGGGAGATCAAGGATTTTACGGGCATTGATGATCCATACGAGATACCGGAGCATGCCGAAATTACACTGGACACGGTATCGCGTACCCCAGAAGAGAATGCCTTCGAGGTCTTAGACTACCTGAAACAACACGGCTTTGTGCGGACCACTAAACGGATAGTGACGAACGGTCGATGACAAAATCTGGGCTGATAGCGAGAGTTACTAACATGGCAAATTTTTGTCATACGTTGAGGCTGGAAACCTATCTGGTTCTCCCAATAGGTTTCGTTTTTCTATTTACATTGATTTTTACGACACATCCCGTCTACGCCCAGTGGCCGCCTTTCAAGTTTGATTTAGAACCAACTTTGGAAGAGAACCGAATAACTTACCACATCGAATTTTCCAATAAGGTTGACTGGCCGATGACTGACGTTACCTTTAAGGTTTTGCTACCGGATGGGACTCGCTACCTACAAGGTGGCGCTCAACCCACAACAATGGTTGAGTTCGATGGCGTAGAGGTTACATTTTTTACGGCTAGCTTTAATCAAAAATCCATCAAGGATGCGTTCTTTACAGTCGAGGTCATCGACCCAATTGTGACCAATTATACTACCCATGCTTGGATTTCCTGGACCGGGAAACAACCAGGAGATTACGTGACAGAAGATGTAACGATTGATATTACCAAACCATCCTTGAAGTGGCAGAAACCTGTGTCGCGGCTACAACTTGAGGCTATGGCTTTTGTGTCCGATGACATAATTACTTACACCTTATACCCCATGAATGTTGGCCGAGAACGTATGTGGGATTTAAAGATAATAGTTCCCATCCCCACGGGAACCACGTTCCTTTCAGTTGATACGGCACCCCCGTTTGTCGCCGACTTCGACGGACAAGAAGTATCTTTTTCAATTCTAGAGATGGAGCGAGAGGCCAACGTAAGCCCGCTCCGCTTTAAGGTTTCCACCAATGGCGTAACGGCTCCGGTCGTGGAAACCTTTGCCTGGGCCACTTGGAAAAATGGTGGAAGGCGTTTAGGCCAAGGTGTTTTGGCTCAAGAAGATTACCGAACCGGCAGCATCGTCGTGCAACCCCACGCGACCCAGCAAGTCGTGTCTGATGCAGCTGAGGATGTACCTCTTGCAAATTATGATTTGACAACCATTGCGCTTCAGGAGGATGGGTCTGATTTCAAGGTTACGTTCTATACGGTCGGAGAATTGGGCCTGGTGGGTGAACGACTTGAGTACATTTTTTACATTGATCGTGACTGCCGTATCGATACGGGTCTAGAGAGGCGAAATCTCGGGGTGGAACATCGGGTGCGCTATAGACATGATCGGGGCAAAGCTGATATTTACGATCGGGACGAATCTGAAAATAGATGGAGTAGATCGCCAATCGAGGTGAGCAGTGTCGTCAATAAAAACACATTGCACGTATGGTTCTCTAGCAATTTGTTTGAATATGACCAACCATTTTGCTGGATGGCGGAAGCCAAGAATAGAACCGAAGCGTTTAGCACAAGCCTGCCCACTGAAAGGACTCCAAACGACGATGAGTCGGGAATGGCTCTATATAACAGGAAAAGGAGCTCTCAATGATATTTGGCTCAGGTAGAAAAACTACAGTTCGTTGGTTACTCCTGATGGGAGGTACAGTTCTTCTTGCCTTAACGTTAAGTTCATCTGTATCTGCTCAAGGGGATGCTGGTAATCTTGAAGAAGAACATGCCATCGATACCAACGATTTTGGCCTGCTCAATCCGGCTGGACTGGCCTTCTCGCCCGTAGCCAACCTCTTCTTCATCATCGAGGCCGATACCAGCACGGAAACCAAGATTACCATGATGACCCCCTTTGAAGAGTCCGAAGGTGTTGTTAGCCTCAACATAGCAATGAACGATCCCATTAATATGACTTTCGACGGGTGGGGTAACCGTCTGCTGCTCTACGACGCTACCGCGAGCGAACTGGTTGAAGTCAATGCTACGCCCGATGGCGCTTTGGATCCGGCTACATCCACCATCAATCGCCGCTTTAACGCCGGGCCATACGGCTTACAAGACCCGCAAGGCATGGTCATTGATCCCGCCAACGGCCAACTCTTCATCCTCGATAGTGCGGCCGGTCAGCTTGTCCGCATCCAACCGGATGCCCAAGGTGATCTTGATGCTGAGACGGCCCAGGACGAGGGCAGGGTTACCCGAATTGATCTTAATGTGGCCGGCCTAGACGATCCCCACAGCTTGGCTTATAACGCCGTTAATGGCCATCTTTATATCTTCAGCCCTTCTCAGAGAAAACTTTACGAAATCACTACTTCCGGTCAGAAAATTGCCTCATTCGGTACAGGCAGTACGATCTTGAATGATCCACAGGCCATTGTCTTTGCCCCCAGCGCAAATACGACCGATGATCCGTCGGTAATCCACCTATTTATGGCCGATACCGGTTTCCGTAACGACGTTAGCCAGGCTACCGATCCTTCTGCGGATACGGACCCAAGCCCCCCCTTCGAATTTGAGATTTATCTCCCCCTCATCTTTGGAGGTACTGATCAAGATACCGAACCGGAGCTCGGCAGGATCATCGAATTTTCTCTGCCTGCACCGGCGGCCTCTTTACAGGCTGGCAATATAGTAGATTACGAAGCCCATATAATTGATACCAATGATCTTGGTTTACTTAATCCGGCTGGATTGGCCTTCTCCCCGAACGCCAATCTCTTCTTTGTAATGGAAGCCAATTCTAAGGAGAAGATCCGGATCACACAGATGACGCCCTTTGAACGGTCGGCCGGTATAGTTGAGATCGATAATCCGGCTGATTCCCTGATCAACATGACCTATGATCGTGTTGGAAATCGGGTGCTACTGCTTGACTCGACTTCCAATGAACTGCTTGAAATAAAGGGGGGAACTAATGGCGACCTAAACTCAGGCAGTAAAAGAATCGACCGGCGCTTCAAAACCAAAGAATACCAACTCAAAAGCCCCCAGGGGTTAACCATCGACCCCACAACCGGAGATCTCGTGATCTTGGACAAAGGGGCCAAGCAGTTTGTCCGCATTCAGCCGGACTCTGAAGGCGGGTTTGATGATGAGGCCGCGATTAGTGATGGCAGAGTTTCTCAGAAGAACCTAAATCCGGCTGATGCAGTCGATGCCCAGGGGGTAGCTATCAACCCTACCAACGGTCACCACTATTACTTGAGTCCATCTGGCAAAAAGCTGTATGAAACGACCGCTACGGGTGAAAAAGTGACAAGTTATGATCTGTCAGCCTCTAACCTGGTTGATCCGCAGGCGATGGTGTTTGCGCCCAGCACAGACGCAACCGATGATCCGGCAAAGATCAATCTGTTTGTGGCCGACACGGGCCTGAAACCCGGTAACCAGAAAAAGGGGCAGCCACTAGGTCGGATCATTGAATTTGATCTGAACACTCCGCTGCCGGAGAGCGCTCGTTCCGTAGGCACCGCCGACATCGGCACTCTGGCTGTTACTGATCAGGCGACCTTGGTCCAAACCACCAACACCTCTGCGTATAATCCCCCCAGCCCCGATCCCTCAGGCGTGGTTTACTTACCCAACTCTGATAGCCTTCTGATCAGCGATGGTGAAGTAAATGAAATGTCAATCTTTACAGGCGAAAATATCTTCGAGACAAATCTGTCAGGCAACTTGTTAGGAACCTACGCCAGCTTCCACTCCGGGGATAACCCTGTGAACGATGAACCAACCGGAATGGCCTACAATCCATTTAACAATCATGTATTCATTTCGGATGATACCGGTGACAGGTGGATCTTTGAGGTAGACCTGGGCCCGGACGGGATCTTTGACACGGGGGATGATACCAGCACCTTTATCGTTACTGCCGATTTTGGCAGTAACGACCCGGAAGGGATTACCTATGATACCTGGCAAGGTCATTTGTTCATCGTCGATGGGGTCAACGAAGAAGTTTACGACGTTGATCCGGGTGCTAACGGACTCTTTGATGGGGTGCCACCGGCCGGCGACGACCAAGTAACTAACTTTGATACAACCTCGTTGGGACTTAGAGACCCTGAGGGTATTGCATTCGATACGGATAATGGCCATTTATATGTTTTGAGCAGCAGAGAAACATATATGGCCGAAACAACCAGAGACGGCACACTTCTTCGTTACATCGACATCTCTTCTTTGAATTCTATTAAAGCAGCCGGATTGGCCTACGCTCCGGCGAGCAGTAACCCGGTCGGAAGGCACCTCTACATCGTGGATCGGGCCGTCGACAATAACGAAGACCCTGATGAAAATGACGGGAAAATGTATGAAATTTCTTACCCGTTGATGCCGGGATCAGGCAATGAACCGCCGTTCGTGGATGCGGGTGCCGACCAGTCTATAACGCTGCCGGCCAATGTGAGTCTTGATGGAACGGTCAGTGACGATGGCGTACCTGATCCGCCAGGAGCGGTCACTACCGCTTGGAGCAAGGTCAGCGGGCCCGGCACCGTCACCTTTGGCAATGCCAATGCGGTCGATACAACCGCTACGTTCTCAACACCGGGAACCTACATCCTGCAACTTGCAGCCAATGACGGGCAACTAATAGCCAATGATCAAGTGGAAATCACGGCGCTGAGCAGTAGCGGAACCGTAACTTTAGATGTGCGCATATCTGCCGGTACAGATGATGCGGAAGAAAATATATCGGGCAACGTCTCCTTCAATAACAGTGATCTTGAGTTGGTTTTTGACGGCGGCGGTAACCAAACCGTAGGTATGCGCTTTAATGGACTGACCATCCCACAGGGCGCGGCCATTGTTAATGCCTTCGTGCAGTTCCAGGTGGATGAAACGCCCTCGAACGCAACGCTTCTGACCATTCAGGGCCAGGCGGCCGACAATGCGCCTACATTTACCACCGGCGCAAACGGTATCTCCTCCAGACCCAAAACAGCGGCGTCTATTGGCTGGGCACCTCCCCCTTGGCCTGTTGTAGGCGCACAGGGACCCGACCAACGAACGCCTAACATTGCTCCGGTTATCCAGGAGATTATAAATCGATCCGGTTGGACCAGCGGCAACTCGCTGGTGATCATAGTTACCGGAGAGGGTGAGCGCGTGGCCGAGTCGTGGAACGGAGATCAGCTTGGTGCGCCCTTACTCCACGTGGAGTATGAGCCACCAGGATCCAACCAAGCACCGGTAGTCAATGCCGGCACGGACCAGTCGATCACGCTGCCGAGTGACGCCAGTCTGGATGGGACAGTGACAGACGACGGTCTGCCGAACCCACCGGGCACGGTGACCAGCACCTGGAGCGAAGTCAGCGGACCGGGCACCGTCACCTTTGATGATGCCAATGCAGTCGATACGACCGCCAGCTTCTCGACGGAGGGCGTGTACGTGCTGCGACTGACGGCTGATGACAGTGACCTATCAACCTTTGATGAGGTGACCATTACGGTGGTAGAGTCGACTGGAGGAAATGTCGTAGAGGTTCGGGTTGCGGCCAGTTCAGACGACGCTGAAGAAGAGGCAGGGGATGTCGACTTGGATAGTAGTGACCTGGAGTTGGTCTTTGACGACAGTAACCAAACGGTAGGAATGCGTTTCAATGGAGTCAACATCCCGCAAGGCGCAACGATCACCGGAGCTTACGTTCAGTTTCAGGTGGATGAAACCGGCTCGACTGCTACATCGCTTACTATCCAGGGCCAAGCAGCCAACAACGCCTCTACGTTTACAACCGCGAACAACAATATCTCGTCTCGCCCCAGAACCACGGCATCAGCCTCTTGGGCACCGGTAGCCTGGTCAAACATCGGCGAAGCGGGGCCAGACCAACGTACGCCTGATCTCTCGTCGGTCATTCAAGAGATTGTGGATCGGTCCGGCTGGTCCGGTGGTAATTCGCTGGCCATCATCATCACCGGCAGCGGTGAACGCACCGCCGAATCATTTAACGGCAGTCAGACCGGCGCGCCTCTCTTACATATTGAGTATGGTTCAGGGAATTAATAGTTAGACATATGGAACTAAAGCGTTATGTTTTTATCGTAAAGAAAAGGTGGTGGATTGTCCTGGTAATTGTTGCAGCTACTTTAGTATCTACCTATTTCTTTTCCATCAACCAGACGTTGTTATACCGAACTACGACAACATTTATCATGAGTCCTCGTCTCTCGTCCGCGTTTACTGATGACGGCGAAGTTGTGAAGGCTGTCGATATTCTGAGTAACCGGGTTCAAATTCTCACGACCTATGCTGAGGTGGCCAAGAGTAAATTGGTTAAGGATAAAGCCATAGAAAGGCTTGATCTTAATTCGGCAGAGCGAAAAGGTCTCTCTGTCCAGAGTGGTGTCGTAGCAGGCACGAATGTCTTGGAGATATCAGTACAAGGACCTAACCCGACGATCGTGAGAGATTTTGCTAATGTGGTCGCCGTTGAAACCCGGATCTATGTTAGCAATCTCTACGATGTATTTGAACTGGAACCGCTTGACGAGGCAGTATTGGCTACAAAACCTTTTAATTCCACTCTCATACTGAATATGGTTGTAGGCGGAATATTAGGTTTGATCTTGGGCATCGTAATAGCTTTTCTGACGGAATATTTCTTAGGGGACGTTAGTGAACCTGTCACTCTTGATATTATCGACTATGAGTCGGGGGCCTATAACGAAGCTTACTTTCGATTGAGATTGCGACAAGAAATGAGCCGGGCCAAACGAAACAGCTACAGCTTCTCATTAGCCTTGATCTATGTGAGTTGCCCCGAAATGACTAACGGAACAGCACCTATGAATTCAATTGAAACTCTACGTCGAATAGCAACCACGATAGGGACGAACCTCCATGACGAAGATATTTTGGCTCGATATGGGGAAACGACCTTTGCCTTATTGCTGTTCGATATAGCAGGTCAATCCGCAAAGCAATTGCTTCAAGAATTGCAGATAAAACTGGAGACGGCAACTCAGAAATTGATTGAAAACATTAACGATCTGAACCTACAAGTTACTGCCGGAATTGTAGCTTATGAAGACTATGATATCGAGATAGATGAACTTCTAGCTCAAGCAGAATATGCGTTGAAAAACACAGAGAATACTGCTGTTGGGGCGATCAACCTGTTTAGTAAAGAAAATAGCAACAACTTTACATACCAAAATGGTCACTCGCGTATGCAATCACCCACGACAATATGATCGATGTTTAAAAAGTTTGTTTGAAGCGCCAGGAAACCATCAATAAGCTGATTTTAGTAGCAGTAGTTCAGCAAGATATACAGGTAACAGAGTGACTAATCCATCAAATAATACCCCAACCTCCGACACCCCTAGTTTTGAGCAAAACATGCTCGCGACAGCTAAAGGGGGCAGTATCTTAGCTGCAGGACAACTGCTTGAGCTTGGCGGCAGATTCATTACGGCGCTACTTCTGGCCCGCCTCTTGGGAGCCGGAGAATACGGGATGTATACCCTGGCACTGAGTGCCGCTGCCATCGCCGCCGCCGTGGCTGGGTTTGGTTTGGACTCAGCAATGATTCGTTATGTTGCTATCCAGGCCAAGAAGCAAGATGGCGCAGGATTATGGGGAACGGTACAACTCGGTATCGCGGGCACGCTTGGTAGCAGCTTGGTGCTAGGCACCGGTTTATATTTTTTGGCCGCTCCTATCGCCGAACAACTCTTTAATGAACCTAAGCTGGTGCCGCTGTTGCAACTGCTTAGTATCGTTGTTCCCTTCTTAGCCTTGAGCGATTTGCTTGTCGGTATCGCCCACGGTTTCAAAAAAATGGAATACTCGGCTATTGCTCGTAATTTTGTTCAAATACTGGTTAGAATAGCCTTGTTAGTCGTGTTTGCTCTCATCGGACTAAATGCATTCCTTACCGTCATTGCTTTTGGCATATCCGATGTTGCTGCGTCTCTTGTCATGATTAGCCTCTTAAGTAGAGATCTGTCCTGGAAACGTCCGTTGAATAGTGCCCGACGCGATACACGCGAAATCTTCAATTATTCGCTGCCATTTTGGCTGTCGGGTATGTTAACAAAGTTTCGAAAAAATATTCAGATTATTTTGTTAGGTTCGTTTAGCACGGTCACCAGCGTGGGAATTTTTGCTCTCGCCAGCAAGATAAATCTCATAGGGCATATTGCATATAGTTCTATTATCGCGTCAGTTAAGCCGGTGATTGCCGAAGTTCACACGCTAGACAATCGAAAAGAAATGCAACGCCTATATCAGACGACAACTCGCTGGACCTTAATGTTTAATCTACCAATGTTCCTGATCATGGTGTTATTTCCAGGAGCCATTCTGTCGATTTTTGGTCAGAGTTTCGTGGGCGGAGCAACTGCGCTGGTTATTTTGGCTTGCGCCGAGCTTGTAAATGCCGGTACCGGTATCTGTGGCTCAATTATTGATATGACCGGTTATACGAAAATGAAATTGGTTAATTCGGTGCTTTGGGTTGTGATCAGCATAAGTGCTAATTTCTTGCTCATCCCATACTGGGGCCTTCTTGGTGCGGCCGCGGCCGTCTTTATTTCGATGGCCACGATTAATATCCTGCGCGTTGCTGAAGTATGGTTTATTTTTCGCATCATTCCTTATAATTGGAGTTTTCTTAAACCGGTTTCAGCCGGACTGGTAGCATTTGCTCTTGTCACTGTGGTAGAAAAATGGCTTCCGGCCGAGGAAAACCTTGTGTTCCTCATTGTTGATAGCCTGATCGTTTTGGCTACGTACGCCGCGGTAATTCTGATGTCAGGGCTGGCTCCGGAGGATCGCACTGTCGTGGCCCGAATGTATCGCCGTGCAGCCTCGATATTCGCCCGTAACCGAACAGTCTTGGCTCGATTACTTTGAATTATTGTTCAGCATCATAAATACAAGTAAAGCAGCATTGCTTTTATGGAGAGATAAGACTTATGGAACGCGGACCGATTTATATTGGAGGGCCAGATCGTTGTGGCAAAACCACCATGCGCGCCTTTCTGGTTTCACATCCGAATATTGCTATTCCGGCCGTAGGCTCGAATATGTGGACTTATTTTTATGGGCAGTACGGTGATCTTAGTCGGGCTGATAACTTTGAACGGTGTCTTAGCGATTTATTGCACTATAAACATGTTCGTTTTCTGCAACCTGACCCCGACCGGATTCGTCAGGAGTTCTGGCAGGGACCGCCGACTTATGCTCGGCTGTTTGCTTTGTTTCTCATACATTTCGCCGAACGTGAAGGTAAGCCCCGTTGGGGAGCTCAAACCGGGTTGATCGAACGCTACGCCGACCATCTGTTTGCGGCCTACCCTGGGCTTAAGATTATTCATATGATTCGTGATCCTCGGGACCGATATGAAGCGTCTTTAGCTTTATGGCCTAATGGAAAAGGGCGAGTTGGCGGAGCCACAGCCCGTTGGCTTTATTCAGTGCGCCTGGGTCAGCGCAATCAACAGCGTTATCCCAACCATTACAAGATCGTTCGTTTTGAATCGATGGTTGCCCAACCCGAAGACACGTTACGGGAGGTATGCAGCTTCTTAGGTGAAGCGTACTTACCCGAGATGTTAACCATGAGCGGTGCGCCAAAACATCGCGATCGGTTTAGCCAAGGAGCCAATTCTAAACCTACGGAAGAAAGCCCGGTCTCCACAGATTTCATAGGAATGTTCCGGGAGAAGATTCCAAAACATGAAATTCTCTTCATGCAGATGTACGCGGGACGTGAGATGCTGGCTTACGACTATGTCCTTGAGCCGAACCGATTTTCGATCAGTAACCGGGTGCGTTTCCGGACGGTTGACTGGCCCCTCAATCTAGGCCGAATGTTTGCGTGGCGCGGCTTAGAGGCCATTCAACACAATTTCCCGACCGTGCTGGGGCGTAAACCGGGACAAAGAATGATAGTCGCTCCGTATAAAACTGTATCAAGCAAACCAGAGGTGACCTAATTGAGTCCTAGTCGTGATACGAAACGACATTCATCTGTAAAAGAATACACGTTTGCGAGTCGAGGGCCGATTTTCATTGGAGGCCTGGCTCACTCTGGTAAGACAGAATTGCGATTGCTGCTTTCCTCCCACCCCAATATTAGTTTAACCCGCCGAACCTATATGTGGACTCGTTTTTACAATCGCTACGGCGATTTGGGCAGCCCTGACAATTTCGAGCGCTGTCTGACGGCCATGTTAAGTGAAAAACATGTGCAAGTTCTTGAACCTGATCCCATCCGGATCCGTCGGGAGTTTTGGCAGGGTCTGCCTACGTATGCGCGTTTGTTTGCCCTTTTCCATGACCATTACGCTTCACGGGTCGGCAAAGTGCGGTGGGGCGATCAACTGGGTTTTATAGAGCATTATGCTGACCCTATCTTTGCCGCATATCCTGAAGCCAAAATGTTTCATATGATTCGCGATCCGCGTACTCGATATCAATCCACTAAGTCTCTATCGCGGCAACGAAAAGGAAAGGTGGGTTGGGACACAGGCAGATGGCTTTATTCGGTGAGCCTGGCGAAGCGAAATCAGAGGCTATATCCGAACCAGTATAAAGTTATTCAGTATGAATCTTTTGCGCTTCAACCCGAACAAACCTTACGAGACGTCTGCGCCTTTATCGGGGAAGATTATGTGACAGCCATGCGTACCGTGATAGAAGCGACAAGTTTAGGAGATAAGCAGGGCGACGGATTGTATAGCGAATTTGAACTTGAGGCGAATTCGCGTGAGATTACCTTTGTGCAAACATATGCCCGACACGATATGCTAGCCTGTGGGTATTCACCGGAACCGATTCAGCTTTCGTGTTCTGATCGCTTGTTATTTTATTGCGTTGATTTACCTATCAATTGGGCCGGTATGATGGCCTGGCATACCTTGAAAAACAGGCGGTTAGCGTAACGTTATGTTATCTCTTATCTGTTCTAATCTGATTTTTATGCTGTTTCTATCGGTTCTTTTGGGGGCTGGTGATGAGCCGGCAACACATAACTTAACTCAAGTAACCCGCCAACCGGCATGCGTTGAGACAATGCGCATCGGCAGAGGTAGAGCCGGTGAGGTAACATTTGCCCCGGATGGCACAACTGTGGCTGTAGCCACGAATATCGGTGTTTGGCTCTATGGACTAGACGAGGTCGATAGTGGGCATCTACTTCGCCACACGGCTGAAGTTACGAGCGTGAGCTGGTCGCCCGATGGTCGCCGGGTAGCCTCAAGCGCGGATGACAATCGGGTACGTATCTGGAGCGTAAGCGATGGGCAGTTGCTCCACACCTTGAAAGGACATACGGATGTTGTTACGAGCGTTAGTTGGTTACCGGACGGTCAACAAATTACGTCAAGTTCGGACGATAATACGGTTCGAGTCTGGAACGCGGCCGATGGCCAACTCTTACAGACTTTAGAAGGAGCTATGAATTCTGTCACCAGAGTCAGGTGGTCGCCGGATGGCCTTCAGTGGGCGTCAGGCTCAGAAACTAACTTTCTTTTCTTCAAAAAGGATAACTTAGTGCGTATTTGGAACGCAGCCGATGGAACACTGCTGCACACTTTGGAAGGTCATACCGATACCGTCAGGAGTGTGAGTTGGTCTCCAAACGGCCACTCTATAGCTTCGGGGGCGAATGACAACACGGTTCGCATCTGGGATGTGGCCGACGATCAATTGGTCCGAACGTTAGAAGGGCACACCAATTCTGTTAGGAGTGTCAGTTGGTCGCCTGATGGGCAGTATTTAGCCTCGAGTTCGAATGATCACACGGTGCGTATCTGGAATACGGCCGATGGGCAACTGCTGCATATATTAAAAGGACACACCAACTCTGTCAGGAGCGTCACCTGGTCACCGGATGGTGACCAAATAGCTTCGAGTTCTGATGATGATACGGTTCGCATCTGGAATGTAACCGACGGAGAATTGCTACGTACTTTAGAAGGCCATTTTATCCTCAATATCAGAAGTGTGAATTGGTCGCCCGACGGAAGTCAGTTGGCTTCAAGCTTCGATGACAATCGAATCCGTATATGGAACGCGACCGATGGGCAACTGCTGCACACAATGGAGGGTCATACCGATGATGTAACTGACGCGCGTTGGTCACCCGACGGGAGACAGATAGCCTCAAGCTCAGATGATGGTACGGTGCGCATTTGGAACGTGTCTGATGAACAACAACGGCATATCTTGGGAGGGGAACCGCAGGCGGTTACAAGTGTCAGTTGGTCGCCGGATGGTCGCTATGTAGCCGCAGCATCGAGATCGGGAAATTTTTTCAACCTGTTTGAAGCAGACAACATGATTCGGATTTGGGATGTGGCCAACGGGCGTCTATTACAGAGCCTCGAAGGGCATACCAATGATGTTACAAGCGTGAGTTGGTCACCGGACGGACGCCAACTGGCTTCGGGATCGACCGATGAGACTGTCCGTATCTGGAACGCGGCCGATGGACGGCTGCTATACACTTTGGAAGGTCACACCGACACGGTCAGGAGTGTGAGTTGGTCGCCGGATGGTCGGCAACTGGCCTCGAGTTCGGATGACAGTACAGTTCGGATATGGAGTGTGGCCGATGGACAACTGCTTTCAACTTTGGAAGGACATTCGGACATTGTTAAAAGCGTGAGTTGGTCGCCCGATGGGACATGGGTGGCTTCGGGCTCGAATGATGAGACTGTCCGCATCTGGAACACAATCGATGGACAACCGCTGTGCATTCTGGAAGGGCATACCCATCCTGTCAGGGGCGTAAGTTGGTCGCCCGATGGCCGGCAACTGGCCTCGAGTTCGAATGATAATACCATCCGAATTTGGAATGTGAATGGTAACTAACCTTGTTCAGAGAGTCCTGGGCAGGTTATCGCTAACCAGCAGTAAAAATAAATAAATTTAAGGATGTATGTCTATGAGTCGTGGACCAATCTTTGTTGCGGGTCTAGAACGTAGCGGCACCAGTTTAATGTTTGCCCTACTCGCGTCCCACCCCAATATCGCTATGACGCGACGGACCAACATGTGGACCTATTTTTACAATCAATACGGCGATTTGAGCCAGCCGGATAATTTCGAGCGATGTTTAAGCATGATGATGCGTTACAAGCGTTTGGTGAAGCTTCAGCCTGATCCCAACCGCATCCGAAGGGAGTTCCGGCAGGGTGAGGCCACTTATGCCCGCTTATTTGCTCTACTGGAAGAGCATTATGCTGAACGGCTGGGCAAGCCCCGGTGGGGTGATAAGTCATTAAACACCGAACGCTACGCCGATCCAATCTTTGAGGCATATCCAGACGCCAGGATCCTCCACATGATGCGTGATCCACGTGATAGATATGCGTCCGTTATAAAACGTTGGAAATATCGACGCGGAGGGATTGGTGCAGGCACAGCCATGTGGCTATCTTCGGCAAAATTGGCCCAACGCCATCAACGCCGATATCCGGATCGTTACAAAATTGTTCGTTATGAGACGCTGGCTTTTCAACCCGAAAAAACCTTGCGAGAACTGTGTGCATTTGTAAATGAAGCATATAGTCCGGCGATGCTCTCGATGCAGGGTGCAAAAGATTTTCGGGATGAGGGTGGTAACAGTTCCTATGGCCAGCGTAAGCCGGGGGTCATTTCAACTAAATCAATTGGCCGTTACAGTCAGGTTTTGACCAAGCGTGAGATTGCCTTCTTCCAGAGCTACGCGGGACAAGAGATGCTTAACTTTGATTACCAACCGGAGCCTATCCAACTTAAATTTAGCGAGCGCCTCTTGTTTACGTGTACTGATCAGCCTCTCAACCTGGCACGTTTGGTTGGATGGCGTATTTTGAATGCGCTCGGCAACCTGAAGGGCCGGCCTCTACCCTCATATAGAATTGTTTCCGAAGCAAGTTCTACATGATTAACTGACTCAAACCATGACTTTGATACATTCTTTTACCCATTCGCGAGTAAGAAAAGAGAAATCGAATATTTATGGAATCTTGGGTCTCATCTTTATCGGTATGGGCTTGAGTGTTGTTATCGCCTACTTGGTTGTGGATGAAAGCTGGCAGATTGCGCTAGGAATCATCCTGGCCATTCCTGTCGGGCTGCTACTCAATCGATATCCTTTTGTAGGGCTTATGGTCTGGCTAATCTTGATGCCATTTTTGGTAGAGACGAATGGAGGCGTTTTACGCAAGGCATATTCGCTCATCCATCGGGTATTGCCGCTGGCGATGCTAGGATTTGTTGTGACCGGGTCTTTATTGCGGATTAATAAACATAAACTACCGAAGTTAGGTTGGCCCGAAGTTGGTATGCTTGGATACATCCTTGTGAGCGTACTATCCATACTATATCTCAACGACGACATCAAAGCTACCTTGATACACTATTATGATCGCGTCGTTATTCCTATGTGCCTATATTTATTTGTCCGGCTTTCGCAACCTGGTGAGAAAGAACTGCGGTGGTTACTGCCGGTAGTTATATTTATCGTGATTACTCAGACAATTATTGGTCTTCTTTCGTGGATGGCTCCCCAGTTCTTACCGTCTTACTGGCTGGGGCGGGTCGGTACGCGAACCGAGGGTTCGTTTGGCGCGTACAGTGTCTTTACGTCCACGCTGGCGTTTTGCGGTTTGTTTATTGCGTATGCTGCTGTTAATGAGAAGCTTAAGTTCATGCAGATCTGGTACTTATTTCTGCTTTCACTGGCTCTTTTTATGATTTTCCTCTCTTTTTCGCGAGGAAGTTGGCTGGCAGCAATTCTTATTATGTTTGGGCTTATCTATATTTATCCCAAATTTATGTTGCGTTATCTCATCTTCATTTTACCTATTGTCATGTTGGTCTTAAGTGCGGGGTTTATGTCAGATTATCGCAGTTGGGCCAGCCAGCGATTTTATTCCGAGGGTTCGAGAGAGGCAGCCGGGAGTCGACTACCTATTTATTATGCCTCGTACCAAATGTTCAAGACCAAACCTTTGTTTGGGTGGGGATACAACAACTTTGATCGTTATGATCGGCAATTTCAGACGGCAATCGGAGAGTTTTCTGCCCAAAAAGATCACGCCTCTCATAATGTATACCTAACGCTCATCGCCGAACAGGGCATTACGGGCCTCTTACTCTTCACACTCCCACTGCTTTGGTGGTTGGTCCAAACGTTAAGCGTATGGGGTAAGTTTCCACAACATGGCTTTGTCAACAGAAATCTAATCTTCATATTTTGGTTGGTCATGCTATTTCATGTTGTTGTCAATAACTTCTCAAATATGCGCGTTGTTTTTGGCTTGGGTATGTGGTGGATAACACTAGGACTGATTGCGTGTACAGCAAATTCATTTCAAACGAGCCGAAGCAGCTTGAACAGACCTATCTCGAAGATGTCGAGCAATGCTGTGAAAAATTTCAAAGATTTCAGAATAGGGTGATCTGGTGCAAAAATCACTTGAGCGTTTTTGGATTTCGTGGATTAATTCTGACAAATGGCGCGCATTTGCTAAACATGGACCTGGCTCCAAATTGTTTCGCAGCAACGCCTATTTGAAGCTCAATATGGCCAGACGTTACGTCACAACCTACTACAAGTGTCGCCAGGAGCCAACGCAGTTTAAAGATGTCAAAACGTTTTGTATGTTCATTGGTCATGTCAAAAGCGGCAGCACCTTAATTGGCTCCCTGCTCGATGCTCATCCTAATGTAATCCTTGCCGATGAGGCAGATGCCCTTAAATATGTTTCGAGCGGCTTCAGTCGTGATCAGCTTTTTCATATCTTACTCAAAGCTTCTCATCGAGAAGCTTTAAAGGGCCGGGTAACGGCTCGTCGCTTGAATGCCTATTCGTTATCGGTCCCTGATCAGTGGCAGGGGCGGTACAATAAATTACAGGTCATTGGTGATAGTAAGGCCGGACCATCTACGCGAATAATCAGCCGTGATCCGCAGCTTATCCAACGGCTAAATACGGTGATGTCCGGAATAGATGTAAAGTTAATCCAAGTTATCAGGAATCCTTACGATCCAATCAGCCTGATGATGATCCGAGGGAGGCGATCTTTCGAGAACGCCGTTAAGCATTACTTCGCCTACTGCGAGACCCTGGCCGACATACGGGCAAAAATGAATGAGTCGAGTCTATTACCGGTTAGGTATGAAGAGTTTATTCGTCAGCCTGAGGAGAATTTTCTCAAAGTTTGTGATTTTTTGGGCATAGAGGCTACAGCGGAGTATGTATCAGCTTGTCTCGGTATTCTGTACAGTTCACCAGAGCAGAGCCGCCATCTGGTACCCTGGAGTCCTCAATGGATAGAGGTCGTGAAGCACAAAATAGATCAGTTCGACTTTTTAGGAGGATATTCCTACGAGAATTGATGTATCCGTTCTAAGTCGATCCTACTTTTACGAAAAAATTAAGATGATACAAACACCTGTCTCAAATATAAAAGTTATTGTACAAGAAAAACCGGTTGCACTTGAGGCTGTCGCAGAGCTTTTTGATCGCTTGAATCGCGACGGTATCCGCTACTGCCACTGGAAAAGCAACATGCGGCTGAGGCAAGCCTTAGCCGGTCGAACTGATTTGGATTTGCTGGTTGATCGCCAACACAGTCAGCTTTTTAGGCAAATTCTAATTGAGCATGACCTCAAAGCTCTGGTTGCTGCACCCGGCAAACATTATCCGGCCATAGAGAATTACCTAGGTTTTGATCGAGCCAGTGGTCGGTTGTTCCACCTTCACGTTCATTATCAACTCGTGCTGGGCGAACAGTTTGTTAAGAACTACCGGTTGCCGCTGGAAGCGTACTTTCTCGACTCCGTTCAAATAGAGCATGGCATCCTGATACCCGCCCCTGAATTAGAACTCATTGTCCTCTCCATTCGAGCCTTGCTCAAATATCGGGATCGGGATGTTGTAAAAGATATCCTGTCAGTTCGTTCATCGGGATTGCCGGCTGATATTTTGAGAGAAATTGAGTGGCTGCTAGGGCAAACATCACTGGAACGCATTACCCAAATGCTGCAAAGCATAGGCAACATTGTACCGGCCGATATCGTAACAGAATTTTTACAAATCATCACCACCTCCCCCAGGAATGGGTACGGACTCTTTAGATTACGCAGCTGTTTACGTCGGGCATTGCGTACCCATCAGCGTTACAACCGGCTGAAAGCCTCGGGTATATATTTTCAGCAACTTTGGCAGCGAAGTACGTTATCGCGCAAATGGTCATCCCATCGAAAAATGACTTTGGCTAATGGTGGTCAGACACTAGCTTTGATCGGTGCAGATGGCTCAGGTAAATCGGCTATGAGTCAAATGCTGTTGAAGTGGCTCGATTGGAAACTGGATGTTCATCTTTACTATTTGGGCAGCAAGCAGCCTTCAAAGCGGAGCAAATTTCTTTACCTGCTCTTTAGAATGGCTCGGCGTGGTCATCGCACCGTATCTAATCGGTTTGGTGCTCAGAATTACCTGTTGCCGTTGCTGGAGAATTTTCGTCAGGTACTGCTATACAGCCATTATCTGTCGATTGGCTACGATCGCTATTTTCGCTATTTGGTTAGCAGGCAAAAGGCGACTGCCGGCTTGATTGTGCTCTATGATCGGTATCCGTTGGAAGCACCGTTAGATGGTCCCAAAATTCACGTACTGGTTCGTGATCAAATGGGGGCTGTAGCCCGCACATTTTCTAAATTAGAACAAAATCTCTATCAGAAGTTTGACCTGCCCGACACCATGCTTGCTTTGGATGTAAGCCCGGCTGTATCCCAGTACCGCAAACCTGACCATGATCCGGCCATAATCGAGGCCAAAAGTCGGCTTATTCGCAAACTGATAACCCAGGCTGATCAAAAAAACAGTCACGTTAAACTTCTACGCATCGATGCTGACCGGCCATTTGAAGAAGTATCGAGTCGATTCAAAGCAACAATTTGGGAGCTGCTGTAAATGATCGTCGAGTTCATTGGTGCACCGGGGGCCGGTAAAACGTCCCTCATGCCTGAGGTCATCGATCTACTGCAAGAAAAAGGCATCAAGACATTCACTGTGGTGGAGGCGGCCCGGCCTTTTGCCAGCCGAACAATTCTGGGAAAACTGATTACTCGTTTGACACCGCTGGCTTGGCATTACCGCTTGTTGTGGCAATTATTTTACCGCTTAAGCGAACTCTACCGGCTGAAATTTTTTGCCCAACATCCAAGGTTGCTCTGGACGGTGGTCAGTAGCCAACGACGCCGACCAAAATCTGCAGATATTCGGCAGCGGAAAGTCTTGTACTGGTTTTTCCGGACTGTGGGGTATTACGAATTTCTGAAATCCCGAACCACCCCCAGTGAGGCTCTGATATTTGATGAGGGGTTTGTACATCGAGTGGTACAGTTGAATGCCTCGGGCGTCGAAGAGCCTGATCCGGTTCAGATTCTGGCTTATGTAGATTTGTTACCTCAGCCGGATATGGTGATTTTTGTCCGGGCTCCGCACCCTGTTTGCGAACAAAGAATATACCGGCGTGGGCTGTGGTCACGGTTTCAGCATAAAGACCCGGCAGAAATATCCCAGTTTGTGGCCAATGCCTGTTCAATCGTTAATTTGACGGTAGAGCATCTCAAAAACAAACACTGGGTTGTGGTCGAGGTAGATAACAGCGTTGATGACCTTGCCGCATCAAAGGCGGAGTTGCGTGAACACATATTGACTCAAAATCCGAGTTTATCTCGAGAAAAAGTTCAGTTTCAGCCAATTTAAGGAGGAAATCCTTGTTGACTCAGACACAACATATCTTTCACATACCCCGACCGAACCGAATTTTTCAGTATACCAAGGCTCGGCTACATCGGCCGCAGATAAAGCGAGAGACGGTTGACCATGTGTTGAGCTATTATGGCCTGAAGTTGATGAAGCCGCCCTGTAACCTTCCTTTCGGTCGCCGGAATAGTATTGTGGTGGTCTACACAAATTCTGGAAAGAAGGTTCTGAAGCTTTATAAAAAAAATTGGCAGGTTCCGGCAATCCAGTTTGAACATTCTATCCTTTCTCGCCTGGCCCAACTTGACTTTGCTGCTCCTCGATTGGTACCTGCACTCCATAATGAAACATTTGTAGGCATTGGTAGCCAATATTATGCCGTGTTTGATTATGTTGATGGCACCGTTTTTAGTTCTTGTTTTATGGCGCGGTCTCAGCGGCTGAAACTCCAAGCATTGGCCGGTAAGACGCTAGCGCAATTTCACCGCCTCCTGGAAGGGTATCTACCACAAGGGCGGCATCACCTGGGTTTTAAATCATATTCAGATGACCGTTGGCGAGATCTGGCTTGGCACATTACTACTATCAGTAACATAGTGGAAAAATCACGCGCCTGGACCAGACCAGAGGATCAAACTCATCTGGACTGGTTGGTAGCGCGCAAAAACTATCTAGAAGATAGCCTCTATCAACTGGAGGAAAGTTTAAAGGACGCACCGCTCCCCCGCCTAGTCATTCACGGAGACTATGGTATCCACAATTTGCAGTTTCACCGGAATGGCAAGGTCATCGTACATGACTTTGAACTGGCTCGACTGGAATGGCGGCTGGTCGATCTAGTTATTGTGTTATCCCGGCTTTCTCCCGATCGCAGCCAGAGCTTTATGACGGGCTATCTGGCAGACTACGCCTTAACCGTAGAAGAGTGGGATTTGCTGCCACAAGTCTGGCAACTCTACAAGCTCCAAGGTGCTATTCAATATTGGCACACCTTTTTCGAGATTGGCGGTCGAAGACGCTTGATTGGTGCCCGTCAGAGGATCAATCAAGCTGACTGGGCGATAAAGCATAAAGCTCAATTATTGAAGTTAAAGGCATAACTGTGGCGAGACCTATACGTGTTTTGATGGTAGTCAGGCTGTTTTATCCCTGGATTGGGGGCACAGAACGGCAGGCCCACAAATTAGGAAAAATGCTGGCAGAAAAGGGAGTCGAAGTTCGATTGGTAACCGGCTGGTGGTTTAGAAGTACGCCTCAGGGTGAGATTATTGATGGTATTTCCGTCTTCCGCAACCAGACGCTATGGGAGTTTTTTGGCATAAGGGGATTGCGCAAGTTTGGTGGCTATCTCTACATTTTAAGCTTGTTTTGGCATCTCTGGCGTCGGCAGGCGGATTACGATCTCATTCATGTGCATGGTCTTAACTACCATACCTTCGCTGCAGTTCTGGCTGGACGTTGGTGCAACCGGAAAACGCTGACCAAACTGGCCAACAGCGGAGCAGCCAGTGATATTAACAAGATGCGCCAGAACAGGCAATTGGCTCTGGCGCAGTATATGCTCCCCACGGCCCTTAAATGCGATCGGTTTGTGGCCCTTAACAAGCAAGTTGTCAGAGAGTTGACAGGGGCGGGTGTACCTGCCCAAAAAATCATCGAACTGGCGAACGGCGTGGAAATCGATGAAATTAAGGCCAAAACAGATTATGCCTTGCACCATCCTGCCCGGCTTATTTATGTGGGACGGCTTCATCAACAGAAAGGGCTGAATATTTTAATGGTCGCTTTCCAGAAGTTGCTCCAGCAACAGCCTCAACGCCAACTTTGTTTGCAGTTGGTGGGAGATGGTCCGTTCAGAGCGGAGTTGGAACGTTTGACCGACCGCTTGGTCTTAACCCAGCACGTCGAGTTTGTGGGGGAAACCGATCAGGTATTCCAGTATCTACGGATGGCCGACATTTTTGTCTTGCCCTCCAACGTCGAAGGGCTTTCCAATGCCTTGTTAGAGGCCATGGCAAGCGGATTGCCCGTAGTCGTGTCCAATATTCCAGGTAATGCCGAGGTGGTTACCGATGGAAAAAATGGCCTGCTCTTTGCCCCAGGCGAGCCTAACGCGCTGGCCCAATGTCTCCATGGGTTAGTAGAACAGCCCAATCTGCGGGCACGGTTGGGCACAACTGCCCGTCAGGTGGTGAAAGATAAATACAGCTTAACCGCTATAGCTGACCGCTACATTGCTCTATACCAAGAGATGCTGTCTGCTAAGGCGGAGCGCTATAAACACGTCAAATTACCATCAGTAAAGATTATGGAGAAATAATGAACAACAGCCCAATTTTTTTAACGGGTTCGGATCGGAGCGGTACCAGTTTAATGTTTGCCTTGCTGGCTTCTCATCCGAACATATCGATGGTCCGCCGGACTAATATGTGGCGTTGGTTTTATAAGAAGTATGGCGATTTAGGCGAACGTGCTAATTTTGAGCGCTGTTTGACCACATTATTACGGTATCAACGGCTTGAACATCTCAAGCCTGACCCGGAACGTATCCGCCACGAGTTTTGGCAAGGATCCCCCCCAACGTATGGTCGCCTGTTTGCTCTCTTTCACAAGCATTATGCCGAACTGAATGGCAGAACACGCTGGGGCGATAAATCTTTGCATACCGAGCATTATGCAGATCAGATCTTCGCCGAGTTTCCTGACGCCAAGATGATTCACATGATTCGCGATCCTCGAGACCGTTATGCCTCGATACTCAAACGCTATGATGACATTGACAGGGGGATGGCCTCTACCACAGGTCGATGGTTGTTGTCGGCGAGAATGGCCAAACGAAACCTGAAAAAATATCCCGAGAAATACAGGGTTATCTGCTACGAAACATTGGCTCGTCAGCCTGAAGAAATGTTGCAGCAAGTGTGCGATTTCATCGGTGAAGCCTACACACCCATTATGCTGTCAATGCAAGGTGCCCCTGAGCATCAAGCAGGTAACAGTTCATTTGATAAGTTCGAGCCAGGCGTTATTTCTACGCGCTCGATTGGTCGCTTTCGAAAGGTGTTATCGAGACAGCAAATCTCTTTTATCCAGACCTGTGCTCGACGACATTTGGTTGCATTTAATTACCGTTTGGATCCGATCCAGTTGGTAACGAGTGAAAAGTTGCGTTTCTATCTAGCAGATTTGCCGATCAACATGGTTCGTCTGGCGGGCTGGAGCATTATGGAAAAAGTTACTATACGTAGAGGCCGATCAGTGCCGGATCATCGTCTTACGGACAAGCAGCAGCCAAAAAATCAGACCGAAACAGTAGCGAATTTGTCATCCGGATGAATGTTTAAGGTGGCTGGAATAACAAGATGGCGTTTGATCGGAAGCAAAGAGCTTTATACCGTCAGTTTGGAAGTTGGCGATGGATCGGATTCATGTTTCTTGTTGTCGTCGGGGGTCTATTGAGTCAGCCCCTGGAAACTCAAGCACAAAACTGCCAATACTGGGTTGCACCACCTCCAGAGGGTAATGACGGATTTCCAGGTACATTTACTCAACCGTGGGCCACACTTGATTACGCGGCTGAAAATGTACCTGACAACAACTGTACTGTCTGGTTCAAGAACGGCATTTATATGGGAGAAAATGTCCTGAGTGAACGGTTCACAACGCCTACTACATTCGCAGCTCATCAACCTTATAAGGCCGTTTTAGAACATAACGGTTTGGTCGTTAGTCTAAATGGTATCCTGAACATGATTTTTGAAGGTTTTGAGTTCCGACATTCAGGAGTAGGTCCCAATCCATATGTGGTCAAGGTGGACCGCGCAGACGATCAATGGTCAGAGAATATCACTTTTCGCAACAATATTTTTCATGACTCATTTAACAACGATCTTCTGAAGATTCACAATGGCGTAAGGTTTGCCATTGTGGAAAATAATATTTTCTACAATCAAGGGGTCAATGAACAGCATATGGATGTAAACAGCGTCACAGATGTGAAAATTCAGGATAACATCTTCTTCAATGATTTTGCCGGCAGCGGCCGGCCTGTTGCTAACGACACCAAGCATTTTATCGTGATCAAGGACAGCAACGAAGATAGCGACGGGTTGAGGGGGAGCGAACGGATTACGGTTCGGCGTAATATTTTTCTAAACTGGGAGGGCGGGTTCGAAACGTTTCTACAGGTTGGAAACGACGGCAAACCGTACCATGAGGCTGAAACGGTGGTGGTTGAGAATAACCTTCTGATCGGCAATTCATCCAGTATGAATTATGCAGCTTTCGGGGTAAGAGGCGCAAAAGATATCACCTTCGCCAACAATACCATCGTTGGTGATTTCCCGTCTGATAAAGCCTTTGCCTTTTACGTTAGCATTACTGAACAGAACCCTGAGAACGAGAATATCTTCTTCTACAACAATATCTGGTCCGATCCAACCGGAACGATGGGCAGTAATCTGACGAGCGATCCTGCCAACAATAGATTCTCTCTTGGTGATCCCGAACATACAATCGACATCAAACTCGATTACAACCTGTACTGGAACGGAAGTGAAGAGATTCCAAACGGCACGCCCGTCAGCCCATTGGTTGATGACCCAAACCGCATCGTCGCCAATCCGTTGCTCAACACCAATCACGACGCCGTTGTGCTGCCGAGATGGGATGGAACGATTTTTTCAAGCGGCAACCGGACTATTCGGCAAGAGTTTATACGTCTGGTCGAAGAGTATGGAAAAATTGAACCTAACAGCCCGGCTATCGATCAAGCTGACCCAGCTTCTGCGCCCACCGTCGATATTTTGGGCCACCGGCGCCTGACCGAACCTGATTTGGGTGCCTATGAATACGACGGGCAGGAGGATGGTGGAGCTATATACCTTCCCGTCGTAAGAAAGGAGTAGATCATGATGGAAAACGGATTTGTAGGTAAGTCCAACGTAATGAAGGAAAACTTAAACCTAATCTATATAATCGGTACTTATCCGAAACTTACCACGACTTTTATCGACCGCGAAATCAGCTTATTGCGCAAGTGGGGAGTAAACCTCCACATCCTTTCGATTAAACATCCAGATACCCGATTATCCCCGGAACAAGATTCGCTTCTAGAGGACATAATCTATATGTTGCCACCCTCTTGGCTTTCGTTAATAGGGGCACATTTTCGGTTTGTCTCGTTGCATCCGTTGGCCTACTGGCGAACGCTTTTTTACTTGCTAACTCGATCCCATCCATCTGTTTACTCTCGGTTTAAAACATTCCTGCATTTTGGACAGGGTGTCTATGCAGCTCACTTATTACGGCATCAACCCTGTGATCAAATTCACGCGCACTTCATTGATCGGGCTGCGACAGTAGCCTTGGTAGCCGGGCGCCTGATGAATGTGCCTTATAGTGTTACTGCTCACGCCAGTGATATTTACGTGAATCCTATCTTGCTGCCGGAAAAGCTGTCAGAGGCAAAATTCGTGGCCACCTGCACGGGATTCAATGAACATCACTTGGCTCAACAAGGCGAAGGTCTCTTTAACCACAAAGTGAACTGTATCTATCACGGTTTAGAGATAAGTAAATATCAGCCCGCTGTGCCTCCCCCACCGGAAAAAAAGCTCATCTTAGGAGTTGGACAGTTAAGGGAGAAAAAAGGTTTCAGCTATTTGCTAAAGGCCTGCCAAAGATTGGTGGCCCAAGGATATGAATTTAAATGCCATATCGCGGGCGAAGGTCCGCTACGCAGAACTCTCGAAGCCCAGATTTGCGAGTTGTCTCTGAACGATACGGTGACGTTATGCGGTGCCTTGTCTCACTCGGACGTTATCGAAAAATACCGGCAAGCCACAGTATTCGTTCTGCCCGCAGTCCTTGGCGCTGATGGAGATCGGGACGGAATCCCTAATGTGATCTTAGAGGCGATGGCGATGCAGTTGCCGGTGGTTTCCACGCAACACTCCGGGATACCCGAAGTTGTTGAAGATGGCTTGAATGGTTTGTTGGTACCGCCTGCTGACGATAAGGCTTTGGCAGATGCCTTGGCCAGATTATTGGACAGTCCCGATGAGCGGCGGCAGATGGGACTTAAAGGACGACAAACTGTTAATAGGAAGTTTGATTTAGAACGTAATGTGAAGCGACTTTTTGCAGAATTCATGGCTCGGCGACAGAGCGATAGTACAAGAGGCGAGACTAAGGAGAAATCAATGAATCAAACAAAGGATTATTTAAGTAAACACGCCTTATTCTTGGTCTGGGGGCCGCCCCTATATGGCCCCCGCAGTAAAGTTTTGACCAGAGAGCTAGGTATCAACTCTCTCCACTTTGTCTATTCCACATCTCGTCGGGGTTTTTGGGCAGCCTTTACCAAGTATACGTACCAGACACTGAAGACTCTGAAAATACTGTTTCAAGAACGTCCCCACGTTGTGTTTGTGCAGAATCCTCCCAGCTTTGCTGTGCTTTGTGTATTTTTGTATTGTCAATTGACCCAAAATAAATTTATCGTCGATGCCCACAGCGACGCACTACAAAGTTGGTACTGGCTCTGGCCAAAATGGCTCACCCGACTATGGGCTAGAGCAGCTATCACCACCCTGGTTACCAACGAACATTTCAGAGATATGATTCAGAGTTGGGGGGGAGATGCTTTCATCCTGAGAGATATACCAACGAGTTTCGACAAGCAGGACAGCTATCCTATGAACGGCGGTTTTAATGTCACTGTGGTCAATACATTTTCTGGTGATGAACCCCTGAGTGAAGTCTTAGAAGCATCGAAAGAGCTGTCAAATGTCCATTTTTATGTGACGGGTAAATTAGAACGGGCCAGGCCACAAATCCTCAATCAAGCGCCAGCCAACGTTCATTTTACCGGATTTCTACCGGATAAGGCCTACTATGCGCTACTGAATACCTCGCACACGGTGATGTGTTTGACTACTCGCAACCATACTATGCAGCGCGGTGCCTGCGAGGCGTTGTCTTTAGGAAAACCGATCATTACTTCTGATTGGCCTCTGCTCCGTGAATATTTTCATCAAGGTACTGTTCATGTTCCCAACACCCAAGAGGGTATTCGCCAAGGAGTACAGAAAATGATGACGCGCTATACGGAGTACCAGTCAGATATTAGAGATTTGCAGATTGCCCAGCGACGAGAGTGGGAAATGAAGGTTAAAACGTTGATGGGGCTGATTAATAATGCAGTTTCATAGCTTTCCACTGGTATGGACCGGCTTTAAATAGCCCAATTGGTTTAAATATTAGTTAGTGTCTCTAAGTTTTCGCCATAATTTGAGCCTTTGTTTATTGCGTAGTGCGTAATGCGTATTGAGCGCTTT
>JAGRBZ010000149.1:11963-17997 GCA_020433805.1 Anaerolineae bacterium | reverse complement strand
TGGGACCCATCCCACTGAGAGCCAGTTGCAGCAGTCCGCCCATAACCCCCGCCGCAATACCCAACTGCCAGGCCAGCAGCGGGTCATTGGTGGACCAGTAAATTGGCCCAATGACGCCAAAGAGATAAACGAACATCACCGGCGTACTGATACCATACGGCAAAGCGGTAACATCAGTGCGATTTTCTTGTTCGGCTAACCGTCGGGCCATATAAGAATAGACCAGGAGACCGAAAATAATGGCCACCCCCAGACCGGGCAAAATACGCCCAAAAACAATCTCGTTAGGCATGTTGAATACAAAACGTGTTACCCCGGCAATAACCAACATATTGGCCAGGTTATCGGCAAACAGCGCCCAAAAAGCGCTCAAGTCCGAACGGGCAAAAAGTGGATACTTTTTCATCAATCTCTCCTTGTGTCTCCTAAACTATTGTATTGGGTTTAAATATAAATAGGGGCGAGACAACCCGGATTGTTGGTGATCCGAGCTTCCTCGCCCCTACGCTACTGACGGTTATCGCTGTCTGTGGGGATTACGTTTTGTTGATGGTGTGGTGCGACGGATAAGATTTTAGCCGGAATAATAAGGTCGCACGGTGTCGCTCCGGTAAGCGAGGTGAACAAAGATGGCGTTTGTTTGCTGTACCTATTCAGTCAATAGTCATCGATAGCCGTAGGCTAAGCCTTAGCCTATTACTAAGTAAGACAGATTTAAGTTGAGACGCCGTTATTTGAAAAGCCGACTCGTTCTCTCATGGTTCGGTCTCATTCTCATTTCAGCGTATTGTGTTATGAGTCTTTGTTTTTGTCAATTATACATAAAGCCGATCCGTATTCTCTTTTCGTAAAATTGGTGTAACACCTCAGGTGACGGGCACTTTTGCTCAAATAGAGAATATGGCGTGGTATCTAACGCTACAATTACCGCGATTAAGTGCCCGTCACCTGTCTGCTGAGCAAATACAAATTCGTTTAGAAAACCTGGCTAGGTGGCTATTGTAAAATTTTTCATTATCGTTTAAAGTAAATAGTGTACGATGGCGGTACTCGCAATGTTGCAGGGGTTTTGCCTATGGCTGTCAAAAACATCAGTCGCATCGACTCAAACGATACGCACGGTTGGTTCCTCAGAATGTATCGCGGTGGAGAAACGTACTCAAAGTTTTTCAGCGACAGCCGCTATCAGGGCAAAGCAGAAGCATTGGAAGCTGCCAAAGAATATAAATGCAAGTTTGAAGAAAAGTTTCCAAACCTCGCTTCGTCTCCAACCAAGGGATTTCGCGACAAACCCCAGAAAAACAACAGCACCGGTGTAGTTGGTGTTTCAGAAACGTTTATCCGCTCTCGAGGACGCGAGCAACGGAAAATTCCTTGCTTTGCCGTCTCATGGCGCCCCGCGCCCAATGTGGCTAGAACAAAGAAGTTTTCTATCGAACGCTACGGTCGGGATGCAGCCTTCCAAATGGCGGTTAAGTTTAGGAAAGAAAAAGAGAGAGAGATGTTGCAGTCGAGAACGACTGACAACACATAATCATAAACCCGAACGCCTTCTTTGCGTTCTCTTTTTCAATCAGGAGCTAAACTTATGGCCATCAGTATTGTTCTCTTTATTATCGTGTCTTTAGGCAGCCTCATTGCACTAATTCTTTATTCCAACAAACAGGAACAAAAAGTACAGTCGCCTTACAAAAATGTTTGGCGGCGGTTGGCAAACAGATATAATTTGTTCGATTTCATCCCCAATGATGCTTTGCCGATTGGGTATCTTATGGGTAAATATCGTGGTTACCGGCTAGGCTTAAATATGGGTCGGGAAGGTTTCCAGACGGTTACCCGTTTGACTATTTCTGTTGATGATAAGCCGACCGGTGAGGGCCAGCCGCCCAGTAAAGAAGAAATTGTCGAGCAGTTAAGCGAGGAAATGCCCTACTCATTGCGTGGCGACATCTACTTTAAAGAAAAAGGCATGACCATTGTCTATGAGCAGTCGGGCGAAGAATATGACGAGAAGTATCTGCAATTTCTTTTTGATCTGCTGTGCGATACGTTGGCCGGGTATCACCAGTCGATCAAAATCGGCAGCGAAATTGTGCCTGCTTTAACCCGGTTGGCCACAGTTGAAAATAAAAGGTCGCCGCTTATTCATCAATGGTTGTATGCTATCGGCGAACAGGGTAGAGCTTAAACGTATCGGGAATTTCTCCAAAAATGATAGTGGAATGGGCGATGACTTGCTTGTTCTAATATCAAACGGGACATCTTGACCGCAGCTTTGTATGGTATAATACCGGCGATAGCTGCGGTTTTTTTTATGTCTGGATTTATAGCAAGAAAAAGGAGAGATATGTACAACGCTCAATTTATTGGAGATGAAACAGAATCATTACCTCGTACAGTTTCGGCCCTACTGGAAAAGATACAAGCAAGCCGGTTAGCCCTGGAAGCGCTTATTGAGCCGCTCAGCGAGACGCAACTGATTACGCCGGAAGCTGAAAGTGGTTGGTCAGTTAAGGATCAGATGGCCCACATCGCCATTTGGGAAAGTGGCATCAATGGCCTTTTGCACGGCCGACCTCGCTTTGGTACGATGGGTTTGGATCATGAGACCGTCGCGACGCATAACACAGACAGACTTAACGATATTCTGATCGAGCGCAGCCGTGAGCAATCGCTGGCTGAGGTAGTGCGCTTCTTTAAAGAATCACACCAAAAGTTGGTCGCCACGGTTAGCCAATTGTCTGATGAAGATCTGTTGAAACCGTATGGCTATTATCAGCCTGACCAAACCGGCGAGTTCACCCGTAAACCCATCATCAACTGGATTGTGGGCAATACCTACGACCATTATGCTGAGCATTACGCTATTATTGAGAAGTTAACTGTTGAATAGATCTGTCACCTCAGTAACGCTACTTGGTGAACAAATAGAACAATGATTATAATAAAGAAATATAGATCATTCTGTAGCTCATAAGCAAGTGAGGCCGATTATGGACGAACAAGAACTGCTTAAACGAATTACCATCAACCCCAAAATTTTTGGCGGAAAACCAATTATTCGAGGTCGTCGGTTGGCAGTAGAGCACATTTTAGGCATGCTGGCCGCTGGTGACACAGCTGACACTATTCTGGAGGGATATTCCTGGCTGGAACCGGAAGATATTCGAGCCTGCCTGGTTTATGCTCACCGTTTGGTTGGGCATGAACGCATTGAATTGTTGCCGTCGGTTACTGCACGAAAGTTTTGCTGGATACCTGCATATGGGGCGGCGCAAAACAAGTACTTGAAGTAGCTGGGTATAACGTGATTTGGTCGGGCGATTGGCCCTCAGACCCCGGCGACGAAGAAATCCTAGCCCAGGCTCATCAGGAAGAGCGGATTCTGGTCACGCTGGATAAAGATTTTGGCGAGTTGGCCGTAGTCTACGGTCAACCCCATTCCGGAATTTTGCGCTTGGTGAATCTGGCTGCTCGCCAGCAAGGGCCGGTTTGCTTGCATATCCTGGAGTCGCACGGAGATGAGTTGCAAGCCGGAGCCATTATCACTGCCGATGGGCAAAGACTCCGTATTCGCCCCCCCGATTGACAAGTCAGGTTGCAAAAATAATTCACGAAGGGCAGAAGAGAGATAGGGGTAGATGGTCAATATTTTGTCAGGCATAACATCACAAACAAGACAATATTCTTCAAGAAGGGATAAGGTGATTAACATCTTATCCCTTCTTGATTCTATTCCAGCTCAGACGCCCCCTCTTCTTCCGGCGGTACCTCTAGAAAATCCGACCGAGTTTTGTTAATGAGATTGTCCCCCGTAAATGACGAGATGCGGACATAGTAAGGCGAGTTCGATGCCTTGAAGACGTAATCGTCGCTGTCCTCAGGGTTTTTAGCCCCAAATATCAATGTATACGTTTCGTCGGTTGTGTCTAAGGTAACGGTCGCTTGCGGCGTGTCGAGACCAAAGTCGGCCTGGGCTTCCGTGCCGATGGGTTCGCTCATACGCACAGAGATCATTTGGTTGAGCATACTGGTAAAGGCATTTTGATTGAAGGTTTCGTCTTCAGCCAGATCGCTTAATGTCCAGTTTTCGCCATCTTTGACAAATTCAAACGTGCCGTTGCTGTTCTCCAGCGTAAGTTGGGTGGTTGCGGTTTGCGGTATAGTGAAATAGAGCGTATCGATCCAACCGCTGGGCTGTGGATTGATGTTGAAGGCGTCAATATCGCCGGTTAGATAAACCTCCGTCTGGTCATCGGCCCGAACGTGCGTTGCACCGGCTCCGGCTGAACTGCCGACGTAGAGATCGTGGGTGGTGCCGTCGCTGAGGGTCAGTTCAAGGCGGCGGTTGAAATCATCGGGGGCAACTTGAAGGCGACGGTGGCTGGTGTCGGTTTGGGTGACCATGCGGTTGGTCTGGACTTTCTCGATGTTATCCAGCAGGGTGGTAACCTGCTCTTCCGTCACCGGAAAATCGCCGGCATCGGACAGTACCCAGCCATCATTTTGTTTCGTTAAAGTTAACGTGTTATCGCTGTCACTGATGGTTAGCGATGTCACGCTGTCGGTTGAAAAATCGCCCAACAGCGGGCCACTGGTTTGCGACGCCGCCGGTTTGGGCCAGAAAACCCACACTGCCAGAGCAATCTGCACAACCAGTGCGATCAAAAGTATTTGTTGTAATCGGTTTGTTTGACTCACACTCATTTGTGTTTCTCCTACACCGTTCCCGCTACTTTTTTCTGCTCATCGCTACTTGTGGGCTGCGATGACTGCGGCAGCAGTTCCATCGGCACTTCGCTTCGGCGGCGGCTGCGCCAGATGACGGCGATAGCAACCAGAGCGGCCAAAGCCAGACCGTAGTTGATATATTCCCAGAACGATTGGTTGGCTTCATCCATCGGTGCTAGTACTCTAGCCGAGGTACCGCCGGAGCGGATACTGAGCAAATCCAAATCCTCAACCGACCAGTCGACCATATTTTGAGTAAATTGAAGGCTGTTGAAATAGCGGTCGCGGCTCAGGCTGGAAGACAGTTCGAAGATGACGTCGTTGAGGTATTCGGCGCTGCCAATTACCACCAGGCGGGCGCTGTCGGGCGATGAGTCGATGGTGCCGATTTGAGTCGGCGGTGGTTCGGGACTGCCCTCTGCGGGAGCGGCTTGTGGAATTTCTTTATCTTTGAAGTAGCTGTCGAAAACACCCTGAACCGATACGGCGAGCGGGTACGATTGTTGTTCGCCTTCGACCGGGAAGCCATACTGCGGGTAGGTTTGCGTATCGGGTTGGATGTTGGTGTCGGTACGCAGCCAAGAGCCTGCACTGGATTGAAGCAGCGTGTCAACCTGTCGCTCGGCGTTTTGCTCTTCATCAACCGTAATCGGCGACGCAAAGTTCAGCGTTACAGCCGGTAGACTGGACAGGATAGGGCTGGTCTGATCCATCCCGTCGGATCGGATGTCGACAAAGAAGGGATAGTCGATGGCTTGAATTTCGCGTACTTGCATGCCGCCGATGTCACGAGCGACCTGAATGGGGAACGGCTCGTTTTGTGGGTCGAGAACCAACGATTGTTCAACGTCGATGCCGTAGCCTTGCAGCATTTCGCGTAGGCCGCTATCTATCGGTTCGACGGTTAAGTTGCCGGCAAATTGATCGACGCCCAAGGCGTAATTGCCGGCTGCCACAATCAAGGAGCCGCCGCGCATTAGATATTGGTCGATGGCGTAGCGTTCCTGGTCGGTCATATTTTGCGGGGCGATGACCATCAGTACGTCGATATCGGTTGGCACTTGTCCGGTGGAGAGATCGACATTGCGGACGGTGTATTCTTGCCTGAGTTGTTCGGCGATGGTGTTATACCGTTTTAGTGAAGGCTGCTGCTGGCCGAAGGCATCTTGCGTGGGCGTATCGGGCGGTGTCCATACGCCCACGACTTGCAGGAAGCCGGACGTCGAGCGCTTCAAAGCCGACTCGATGCTGGTACGGACCGTAGCCTCGCTAAAATCGCCGGATGGGAAGAGCAGTTGGGCCT
>JAGRBZ010000149.1:10854-11953 GCA_020433805.1 Anaerolineae bacterium | reverse complement strand
ATCGCCGACTTGCAAAATCATGTGCAGGTAGTAGCTTTGATCAGAAAAGAGCGAGGTCGCAATCGGCTGGAGGCCAAACTGTTCTTGGAGCGTTTGGCGGGTGACTGTGCTGGTCGGATCATCGACATTGACGACGTTAAATTGAAATTTGCCGTCGGAGTCAGCGGCGATTTCCTGGGCGACCGTCGAGATGGTGTTGGGCGCTTCAGCCACAAACTCCGGCAGCGAGTCGGGCGTGACGTACAGCGTTAGCGAGGCGGGCTGATCCAACGAGGCCAGGATGGCATCGGTACTTTGGAAGCCAAAGACCACTTTTTTGATAGCGCTGGTTAAGTCGTACTCCAGGTTACGCAGCCGAACATCGACTTCGCCGCTGGGGTAGGGCTGCACTTCGATTAAATCGCTGAAGTTGAGAACCTCATTTTGATCCCCATAGCGGACTAAAATATCGAAATAGGCATTGACGATTGAAGCACCGTAGCGGTCGGAGGCTTGCAGCGGTGTAGGCTGAATGCCGTAAGTTTGGTTGGCTTCGGCCTCTTTTTCCGGGTCTTGCAAGGGGTCAATAATCTCTAAAACGACATTGCCATTAGACGCAATTTCATACTCGCGCAGCGTGTCCCGTAAGGTGGGAACCAGCGGAGCGAGCAGCGGGTGGGTTTTCTCACTAAAGTAGCCGCGAATGAGCAGCGGCTCTTGGAGGTTGCTCAACATATCACGCGTGACCGGGGCAAGCGTGTACTCTCGCTGTTCGGTGAGGTCTAGACGGACGGAACGCACCTGGAACAGCCATACGTTGAGAACAATGAGGTTAAGTATAATCAGCGTTACGGTTAAAATCAGTCCGCGTCGGTAAGCCGCCGTTTTTTCGCCGTAGCTCCAGCGTTTGCTGTCTAAAGAGATTACGTTGAGGGCGAGAAAAGCAGCCGTAATCGACAGGTAGTAAACCAGGTCACGCAGATCGATCACTCCCCGCTCGATGCTTTCAAAGCGGCTGCCCGTGCCGAGCGCCCGCAGAATTTCGGCCAGACTATCGCCGACAAAGGTGGTTATGCCCTGCGAACCGACCAGATAGAACAGCCCACCGACGATGCCGGTT
>JAGRBZ010000149.1:0-10757 GCA_020433805.1 Anaerolineae bacterium | reverse complement strand
TTAAAATAAGCGAAACGATCTGGTTATCGGTACGGGATGAGATAAAGAGACCGATAGCCGTGTAGGCCGCTGCCAACAAAATCGCGGCCAGATAGCCGCCGATGACCGGCCCCCAGTCCAGATTACCCAACATCGAGACGGTAATCGGCAGAAATAAGGTTAGGGCCAAAGCGACCAAAACGAGGGCCATAACGCCCAAGAATTTGCCCAGTACAAGCTGCGTAATTTGCGTGGGTAAGGTCAACAGCATTTCCAAGGTGCCGCTGCGCTCTTCCTCGCTCCATTGGCGCATAGTGAGTGCCGCAACCAGAAAAATGAGCAGGATGGGCATCCAACGGAACATGGGCCGCACGTCGGCGATACCCCGGCTGAAAAAGGCATCGACCCAGAAAAAGGTAAAAAGTGTGGCGGCCAGAAAGACGCCCACGAAGATTAACGCCATCGGAGAGCTGAAATAGCCGTTGATCTCTTTCTTGGCGATGGATAGAACTTGTTTCATGATTTCCTCCTTGTCTTACGTTATTCCGCGGTCGCCAGTTGGTTGAAGACCGTTTCCAGGGTTCTGACATCGCGGCGAAGCTCACGTACCGGCCAATCCGATTGACGGGCCAGGTCGTAAATCGACGGGCACAGGTCAATATCGCTCTGGGCCGTCACCCGATAGCCTGGATGGCCGTCGACTGAGCGCATCGGCTCGATGGCGGAGACCCCGTTGAGCGCCTGCAGAGCTTGGTTTACGCCATTGACATCCTTTTGCAGAATGAGAATGGCGTCAGATGAGGTTGATAGTTCATCCAGCCGGGCATCGGCTTTGAGTTCGCCGTTCATGATGATGATGACCCGGTCGCACACAGCTTCAACCTCCGACAAAATATGGGATGAGAACAAAATCGTACTGTTGCGGGCCAGCCGACGAATAAGGTGTCGAATTTCGACGATTTGGGTGGGGTCTAGCCCGACAGTTGGCTCATCCAAAATGAGCAATTTGGGCTGATGCAAAATAGCTTGGGCCAGTCCGACGCGCTGCCGGAAACCCTTACTGAGTTGAGCTATGGGCTGGGTTAGGCGGTCGGCTAACCCGGTAGCGTAGATAGCCTCTGACAGTCGAGCCTGCTGCTCCTCGCGGGGAATTTCGCGCAGGTCGGCCATCATTTTGAGATAGGTTTGAACAGAGAGTTCGGGATAGAGCGGGGCCGTCTCCGGTAGGTAGCCGATACGGGCCTGGACCTCGCGGGTGTGGGTTAACACATCGAGATTATCGACCTTGACCACACCCTCATCCGGCTGGAGATAGCCGGTTAAAATTTTGATGGTGGTCGATTTGCCGGCACCATTCGGCCCCAGTAAGCCGACGACCTCGCCGGCGTTAACATTGAAGCTGACGTCGTCGAGAGCGGTGATGTCTCCGTAGGTTTTGGTTAGGTTGGAAACTTCGATCATGGCTCTGTGTTCCTCCTTAAGTATTGTGAGTTGCCTCAAAGGTAAAAGGACTTATTAGTTGTAACATGACTTTGGCCAAAAAGCCTTAAGCGTCTTTAAAGATTATCTTAAATTATCCTTAAAAGGGCAAGTCCCTAACAAAAAAATACCCCATCAGTCTACAGATGATGGGGTGAAAGGCGAATTAAGTAGACCGTATCAAAAATTGGTTGTAGTAGGTTTGTTGGGTGCGGTCTTATATATTTGTGTCAACTTAACCAGGTCTTGTTTTCTATAAGTTGATGAGCGGTTTAATGCACCCGATATTATAGAGCCATTGTGTTAGATTCATGTTAGAACAGGGCCTAATAAGCTTAAATTTAAAGCAAAAAAGAGGCGCATCATGCGCCTCTTTTTATATACTTTTACAAATAGTAGTTAATTTGAGGAGGTTCTCATCCTCATTCGCCGCGCTACAATTAAGACAGTAATAAAACTGAGACCAACAAGAACGGCTTCGACAGCTCCCAGTCCCGTATTCGGAACTTCGCTGGGTGTAGCTGCTTCTGACGCGGCTCCGGAAGTCGATGAGTTTGAGGTTGAAGGTCTTGGTAGAGAGATTGCGGCACCCTCTGTCTCACTCTCTTCAACTTCTTCATCACCCCCTGTGGTAACGGCGGCAGCTTCATCGGCAGCAGCGCTACCGGCAGCGACTACCGGCGTATTGGTTGGGGTCGGCATAACTGGCGTATTGGTGGGGTTGACAGCGGCTGCCGTGGCGATAGGGGTCGGTTTGGGCAGGTTAATCACGAGAGTCGCTGTCGGTTGGGCGAGCGCGGCTTGCTCCCTCAGATTTTGACGGATAACAAATACGCCGCCGATACCAAGCAACCCTAATACCAATAGCCCAATTAGAGCCACCGCCAAAATTACAAAGAGTTTACTTTGACCAGTGGTTTCTTCTTCCATGTCGCGCTCCTTCCACACGTGACTAAAAAAAGAGCATAAGACTCTTTTGTCATGCTATCACTATTATGTTTACATTTTATGTCAAAAGCGGAAAAATTGCAAATCCAAAATTCTATATTTAGGGTTTATAGGTTGGGGAACTACTATATGTGGGGGTATGGTACGAATAGAACGGATGTAGGTAAAGGGATTGGTAAATGGTAAATTGGGCATTATGCCCATGGAAAGACCCCATTTTCATTACCATCCCCTATTTACTACTAACGAATCGTGGTTTTTACTTAAGTGAAGTTGCTGGCGCTGTTAGTCAATTTGCTTCAAATTGGCCCATGGAACAAATACGATTTCGTTGTGAAATTTTACTTGAGCACCTAAGGCCAAAATGCCGGTCTCCATAACCTGCGGCTCGGTGGGGATAGAGGCGATAGTACCGCTGTGACCCAAATAAGGTCCCTGGATGGCCCGTACTCGACTGCCTTCTGTAACGGGATTAGGTTTATCCGGTTGGCTAGTGGCGGTATAACTGCCTTTTTTGGGGGGAGCGGCGGCCAGAATAAGGGGCGGATCGGCCGGTTGAGAACCCGACGTGATATGCGGAGAGCGTCCGCGAATGGAAACCTCGCGTCGGCTTAGCGAGGTCAAAATACCAAAGGTGTAGGCAGACATGGGGATGTTGCCGAAACCCTCGGTTGCAACGACCCGTACTTTGGTGGGCGGATCAAGCTCTAAGAGGGCTGCATCGATGCTGCCGACGATAATGCCTCGTGTTTTCCATTTTTCGGCCTCGCGGAGCGTCTCTTCATCAACCGTTTGGCCGCCCAAAATAATCGAGTCGCTTACTTCTTCGTTTATGGCCTCAATGGAGAGCGGCTCAAAGGGTGAATTGACCATCCGTTTGAGGCGACCAACCGCCTCGCCGCCAAAACCGCATGCGGCTTCTATCATCGCTCCGCTGTTTTCTATGACAACACCACGGTTGCCCAAGATACGGGCAACCTTACCGCTAATAAACGCCTGGATTTCAGACGTTGTGCGTTCGGTTTCCAGCAGCAGCCAGGTTGGCCCTATGGCCGCTACATAACCGGCGACCGGCGTTCGAACTGAACGCTGTAAAAATCCGACTTTGGCTACTGCCACCAGTTCATTGGCTGCTACGCTGTCGCCTTGCGCGACACGTAAAACCTCGGCCAGATCGATGTTGGTTTGGCCCAACTGTCGGGCCAAATCGATCATACGATAGCGGCTGGGTATTTCGGTGCGGGCCACAACCGTCAAAGCTTCGACAGTTTGGCCGGGTTCAACGAGAATTTCGCCGGGGGCCGGCAACATGCGTTGAATGGATAATTTGCGATTGGTATTAACGGTGGTAACGGGTAGCTGCATAGTATTTTAATCGCCCAAAAGATTAAGATTGTCAAGCCAAGTATGAAGCTGTTCGTGGCGTTGCTCGTCATCCGTCGGAAATTCTAGCGGACGGCCTCGAGCATCGACAATGATACCAAGTAACCCGCCTTCTACTTCGGTTTTGGCGGCGCGGCCCCGTGGACCCGGAACAATGCTGAATTGAGAGCGTGGACGAATTTCTATTGTGGCTTTTTGTCCCGGCGGTAGGGCAATAAGTTCTAAAGTATTATAGGCCACTTCTGCTTCGTAGATTTCGTTGTTATCATAGGTGACTTTTACTCTAACCGCGATTTGACCGGTTAGACCATGCCCCCAGGGTGCAATTACCGTCCCTAAATTGAGGAAGGCATCATGCAATGTAGCCTGCACAGCTGCAACCGGATCGACCACGGCTACGGCACCCAACATGTCCACCAGACCGTTGCGATCAAGCGCTAAACTGGTTACCCCCCAAGGCTCTAGCCCATCGATAAGCAACAATGCGGCCTGCGCCGCATGGGGATTCCCGGTCAGCGATCGACCTGTGCCGACCACTAAATTCCACTGGGGATGAGGGCGCTGTGGTTGGGCCTGGTTTGCCACGAGGCGAATAGCTTCGCGGGCGACCGCATGTTCGATCAAAAGATCTTCGACGCTGGTGGGCAAGCTGGTGGGGTAGAGGCTTTTATTGAGCAGGCGATTGAACAGTTCATGCTTGCCTATCTCAAACGGTAGCCAGCGATGAATTTTTTCGATGGGAACGACTTCGAGCAGGTCGCTTAAGCTATGGCCTACTCCGGCATCGCTGCGAATAAAAAGTTGGGCGGATGTTTCCGGTGTTTTTGTGGCTATGGTGGTTGAGCGACTGCCAATATTTACGCCAACCGCGTTTAAGTCGTGATGCGTGCTTAGAAAGTTTATTAATTGCCCAAAGGATCGGCTGGCCGGAATAACCGGAAATTTTGTCGACCAATTGTTGAGTTTATCAAAACCGGGTAACTGCATGAGCTTTTTTTGCACATACAATTTTTCAAGTTCAGCCTGAGCAGCCGAAATATCTTCTACATCTAAAGTTGGTCGCACGTTGTTTACGGAAGTTAAAGCGGCAATTGGGCCGAGGATATCGGCCATTGGCGTTCGTAACGCGTTGTTGCCGGCATAAAGAATAGCCGGCGGCGTGCCACCCCCAATTTGTAAACCCATCGAGATGATGCGCGCCATTTCCAGTACGGGCTGTTCAGCACCTCCGTCGATGCCGCCTACCAGCAAAATTACATCGGGACGATTTTCTTTGATGGCCTGAATGCGCGCTTCGTGGGAATGCTGCCCTCCGTCGGAGGCATCCAAAGATATAAGGCGGGTAATATGGCTGTATGTGGTGGCCGCTGCTTGCTGCGCGCTGGCAAGGGAAATATCTTTCATTAATCCGGCGATTAACAGACGCAGCGGCGAAGCCGCGCTGCACACTACTGTGAAGCCGTCAACACCTTGGTTAACCTGGTTTTGGGGTGTAATTGGCCAGCCACCCGATGTGAGAATTGTCCGCTCGACCGATTTTTCGATGTGCCGGATGGCTTGCCGAACGCCGATAGTAATATCATACCAGGGTGGGCCATAGGTGCTCGGCGTTTGTCCGGTGGCTCTAAGGCGATATTCACCATTTGTCTGTTCGATGAGGGCTGCTGTCGTGGTTGTACTGCCGCACTCGGTCGCTAAAATACTTTTCATCGCCACCTACCCACCAAAGAAACTGGTCAGAAATTCCAGCCGAGAAACAAGAAGCGCTACGCGAGAACTGACTGTATTGGCGAACAATGCCCCCAGAGTAATAATAATCATCACCCGCCCCATGCCGGCCCAAAATCTAATGATGACCTCCCGCAACCCGCCGAGTGGCCCCGTCGATCGAACCGCAAACGTAAAATAAGCAAACGTTCCAATGGTACCAATGATCATGATGAAGTTACTGAGCCATCGCAGCGCGTTCGCTAACTCATCGCCTGCCGGATAGTGGACGGGGTTGAGCGAGAGGGCGGTGGTTGCCGATACCTGGGGCATAAGGGTGCCCAGTAGCGCCCCACCGATAGCTAAGGCCGCCCCTACGCCTATAACGAAGGCCAGTGCTAAACTGCCTAAAGCGTTGGTTAGTCCGCTCTGATTGGGACTGATTTTGAACAAAAGCAGCAAACAGAGAAGAAGTGCTGGGGCACTAACAAGAAAATTTCCGGCGCTAATGGTGGGAGCTAGAACTTGAAACCAAATAATAACGATAGCGTAGCCGACCGCAACACCCACAAAAATGTGCCCGGCCAGTTTGAACAGAACGTTATCGCCCAAAATGTAACTAAAGACCATGAGAGTTAAGATAGCGGCAATCACTAAGCCTATGGCTTCCACAAAGGTCACTCCTGTATTTCAGGTTCGTCGTCTTCGTCGTCGTCTTCGTAGTCATCTTCATCATCGTCTATAGGGGGTTGCTCTGATTGAGCTTGAGGCGGTTCCGAATTTGATGAACGCTCTGACGTTTCTTTTTCTTTTCGGCTGGGGGCTGGTGCATCTTGCGGCATCCAGCCGACCATTGTGCCAACGGCAATTAAGATGATGATAATTAAGTGGGCGATACTTTGGCTATCGAGCATGGCGCGGGCCGAGCCAAAATTGTTGCGTACGGCTTCAATGGCTGCTGCACCGTATATGCCGGAGATTAGGCCATTAAGTTGTTCGCTTTGGCGGTAAGGTAATAGAAATGGTTCGGCTACTGCGCTGGTGGCGGCGAGCAAGAGGCGATCCTGGTTTTGCGTTTCAAACTCTAATTGCTCGATCCACCATCGGGCTGTGGTGGGATTGTCGGCCAACGTCACCACCAGGTCGACCTGTTCCAGCGTTTCAATATCATCCCACGTGGTTTGTTCCGTGGATTTAAAAGGCTCGCCGCTGCTAAAATCAACCAAAGTTGTAAGGCTTCGCCCGTCGACTAAGGCGCGTACAGCCGCCGCTTGACCGGGTAAGTACCCTAAATTAATCACGCTTTGGCCATACATATCCGCCTGGTCGCGATCGCTCAACGCTTGTTCGATAGTGGTCTGGGCGATGGCTGGCCCTTCCGGCTCTAAGCTGACGGCAATGATGCGCATTCCCTGACCCACTAATCGGCCCATAATGGCTTCGGCCAGGGGCTGCATTTCGCCTTGGGTGGCCGGACTGTAGTCAAATGAGACCAAAGCCACCGAGTCGGGCTGTTGAACATCAATAATACCGATTTGATCGCTGATCAGTTGGCGGCGCTGTTCGTCCAGAACCGTGCTGAAGTTGTCGGTTGGTTCTGTCCAGGGGACACGCTGCCCGTTGATAAATTTCCCGGTACCGGGTAACAGAGGCAGCGCAATAAGCGCAACGAAAAGTAACTGTAATACCGCACGAAGCGCTCGCCCGGCGACTTTCTCTGAGCGAGACAGAGGAACCGGAAGGGTAGCGGGCTGCGGCGGTTGCGTGGCGATCTCGTGGAATTTTTGAGCTGCCAACTGCATATCGTCGAGTGGTCCTTCGGCAGTTGGCGTAAAGAGTTTTTCTGCCGGCATGAAGCTTCCCAAACTGGCGAGCATACCGGTACGTTCAAGCGTTTCGTTGTCACGATCGTCATCGGTATCGATTTTTTCATCGGTTCGCAGCGCTTCAAGCCAGCCTGAAAGATTAGCCGCCGATTGGGTTGGAGCACCGGTGAGGGAAGATTGTACTTCCTCTGTTTCCGCAGGTGGTTCTTCACTTTTTTCTTCTTGGCGCGGCGGTGGCGGTGGTTCTTGAGACGGAATAGCTAAACCCAATCGCTGAGAGGCAATGACATAATTGTCTTCATCGGTGTCGGTTTCGCTGGCGCTCTGTTCGGTTGTTTCTTGCAGTTGGGTCATCCAGTTGGAAACTGTGGAGCCGGCTTCCTCTTCTTCTCCGGGGGCGTCTTGCAGCCACTCCGGGGTTTCAAGCTCCTCAAGCGATCCCTTAAAGAGCCAGGCCGGCATGACCAGATCTTTCCCTTCATCCTCAGCTGCAAGGGATTCTTCAGTTGTATCAATTTTGTCAGATTGAAGATGGCTGACAGAGGCGGCGGTTACTTCTGCCTCAGGTTGCACAGCGTCCGATTCCGTTTCGTCATCAAGGAGCCAGTGGGGCGTATCCAGTTTGTCGTCAGTTTTATCAACCGGTGCAATTTCTTCCGTTTTGAACAGTGGGCTATCCGGCTCGTCATCAGTTGTCGTATCAAGCAGCCAGGCAGGAGCATCCGGGGTGTCAGCCGTTTCGTTAAATATCTCGTCATCTGTATCAGAGTCGAGGAGCCAGCCGGGGGTGGTCAAATCATCACTTTCTTTGTCAGTTTCGATGGCTTGAGCATCGGCTGTTGCTATTTCTTGGGTTGCAGGTTGTGGCGCGTCGGCTTCGATGGCTGTATCAAGGAGCCAAGCCGGTGCGTCCAAATCGTCTTGTGCTTCAAAAGTTTCCAAAGCTTGGGTATCAGGTTGGGTGATGCCCGGTTCAGCATCATCTTCGGCGTCAAGAAGCCAGTGAGGCATATCCAGCGTATCATCGGGGGCTTCAATTTCGGGTTCGCGTTCTTCTAATTCAGATTGAGGAGTCTCAGACGCCGTGTCCATAAGCCACGCCGGCATTACAATTTCATCATCTTCGACTGATGGAGCTGTATCCGGTTGGGGAACGGTATTATTATCAAGTTGGTCTATCTCAAGCTGAGAAAGCTCCGATTCGGAAGCCTCGATTTCAGCAGCAGAGTCCGGTATTGTAGGATGCTCCTCTTCAAAAGTCGTAGGATCGTATCTGAGTTCATCAGGATTGACATCCTGTCCCTTAGTTTCGCGGAGAACGGCTAACCAAAGAGGAACTTCTTCTCCAGTATTTTCCGTTGATTGCTGTTCGTGGGCGGGCGGTTCAGGCTCTAATGACGCCGGGGTTGGTTCTTGAGGTTCGAATGATTCGGAAAGCCAGTCGGGCAGTTCAAGCGTACCAGAGTGGTGTGGTGGTGTAGCAATATCTGCTTGTTCGATCTCCGGTGAGGTTGGCAGATCAGAAAGCCAGTCGGGCATTTCTAGCTCGGTACCTTCTAAAGACTCTTTCTTCAGATCGTCTGTCTCTGATAAATCGACAGCAGGAGCAGATGAGCCTATATCCTGCTCACTATCTTCCTCTTCAAGAATAACGGGTTCCATCTCTGCAATGTCAGCAAGCTCGGCAAACCAATTCGGAATCTCCAAGTCTACTTCGGCATCTGCGGGTTTTATTTTATCGGCATCCGGCAGGTTAGAGAGCCAGTCGGGCATGTCCGGTTCATCGGTTTCATCCATGTCTTCAGCAGCAGTTTCGATATCCGCGGAGCGATCGGCAAGCCAATCAGGGCTTTCCGATTCGATGTCCTCATCGGATGGGGCCGATAAGGACGTTTCGGTTTCTTGGGGGGTAGGTAAGTCAGAAGGCGGTTCATCGGATGCATCGATGACTTCAGCGATGGGTTCGGTCTCAGTATGCAGATCGGCAAGCCATTCAGGAAGGTCGGACTCATCGGTTTCTTCTATGGCTTGGTCGCCGAGCGAGGCTGTAGTTATTTGGGCGACGCCACGCAGACCGGAGAGCCAGTCCGGTGCGAGTTCGTCGTTATCGGATGGGGTGGTTTGGACTTCTTCGATTTCTTGAGCGTCCGGCAAGTCGGCAAGCCAATCAGGTGCAGCTTCGTCGTTATCGAAAAAGGTGGAGTGGGTTTCTTCGATCGCTTGGACATCCGGGAGGTCTGAAAGCCAATCAGGCATATCAGGCTCATCGGATGCGTCGATAGCTTCGGCAGCGGTTTCAGTTTGAGTAGGTTGGTCGGCAAGCCAGTCAGGTATATCCGGTTCATCGGATGCATCGATGTTTTCAGCGATAGCTTCAGTTTCAGCCGGCTGATCTGAGAGCCAATCAGGAAGGTCGGGTTCATTGTTTTCTTCTATGGCTTTGTCGCCGAGCGAAGCTGTAGTTATTGGGGCGACACCAGGCAGATCGGAGAGCCAGTCCGGTGCGGGTTCGTCGTCCCCATCCTCATCTGATAAAGAAGATTGGAGTTCTTCAACTTCTTGAGCTTGTGGCAAGTCAGCAAGCCAGTCCGGTAGTTCTGGTTCGTCGGTTGCGTCAGCGGTGGCTTCGGCCTCATCATGCTGGTCGGCAAGCCAATCAGGTGCGGATTCATCATCAGATAGGACGGGGTGGGTCTCTTCAATTTCTTGGGCATCCGGGAGATCAGCGAGCCAATCAGGCATATCCGGCTCATCGGATACATCGAGAGCTGCCGTAGTGATCTCGATCTCAGACGGTTGCTCAGCAAGCCGAGCGGTTATATCTAGTTTGTCGACATCTTCAATGGCTTCGGCCTCAATAGGCTGGTCGGAGAGCCAATCGGGGAGGTCAGATTCGTTAACTTCATCTTGGGCGATGCTGCGCAGATCGGCAAGCCAATCCGATGCGGGTTCGTCGTCATTCTCGTCTGATAGAGAAGATGGGAGTTCTTCGACTTCTTGGGCGTCGGGTAAATCAGCGAGCCAATCAGGCATATCCGGTTCATCGGCTTCATCAACGACTTCAGTCGAGGCTTCGGTCTGGGCCGGTTGATCGGAGAGCCAATGAGGGAGGTCGGGTTCTTCAGTTTCATCAACGGCTTCTTCAATGAGCATCGCGGCTGTAGCTATTTGGGCGGTGCCACGTAGATCGGCAAGCCAGTCTGGTGCGGTTTCGTCGTTGTCATCCTTGTCCGATGGAGAAGATGGAATTTCTTCGATTTCTTGATCCTGCGGTAAATCGGAAAGCCAATCAGGCATATCCGGTTCATCGGCTTCATCAATGGCTTCAACCGAGGCTTCGGTCTGGGCCGGTTGATCGGAGAGCCAATCAGGGAGGTCAGGTTCATCGGTTTCATTGCTGGCTTCTTCGATGCTCGCGGCTGTGGCTACTTGGGC
>JAGRBZ010000148.1 GCA_020433805.1 Anaerolineae bacterium | reverse complement strand
TTGGCGGTTCGACGCCCAGCCCCAAGAAGCTCAAGGCTGATGAGGTGCTGATAGCCACGGCCAGCATCGCTGTCGCTTGCACGATAATCGGCGGGATCATGTTGGGGAAAATGTGTTTCCTGATAATCTGATAATCGGTAGCTCCGATGGACTGGGCACTGAGAATATAGAGTTCGTTGACCAGGGTAATGACAATCGAGCGAACCAGCCGGGCGAAGGTCGGTATCATTGAAAAGGCAATGGCGATGGTCGCGTTGGTTAACCCTGATCCGAGTGAGGCGACAATCAAGATGGCCAGCAAAATGGCCGGAAAACTGAGCATAATGTCCATCAAGCGCATCAGCGTGTTATCGAGCCGCCCGCCCCAATAGGCGCTGACGACCCCAATGACAATACCTAATGCCAGAGCAAACAACACGGACAGTGTGCCGGTTATGAGAATAGGTCGTCCTCCGTATAGAACCCTGGTGAGCTGGTCACGGCCAAACTCATCCGTGCCGAAAGGGTGGCTCAAATTTGGAGATTGCAACCGTTCGGGTATGTTGGGGACGGTGGGGTCGTATGGCGTTAGGAACGGCGCAAAGAGTGTCGCCAGCACGATCAAGGTAAAGAAGATGGTACTGTCGAAGGCGAGTTCGTATTTGCGTCGTAATCGAATAAGGTTTTGTATAAGTTTCATAAAATAGTGTTGGTAGTCATTAGCCGGTTAGTCGGTAGCCGATAGCCGGTAGCCGGTAGCCGGTAGCCAGTAGCCGATAGCAGTTAGCCGGTAGCCGATAGCCGGTAGCAGTTAGCCGGTAGCCGACTATTGCCTATGGGTTAGTGTCTCTAAGTTTTCGCCATAATTTGAGCTTTTGTTTATTGCGTATTGCGTAATGCGTATTGAGCACCTTTTTACGTACTACGCAATACGCACTATGTTCTATGAAATGTTGTGGCGAAAAACAAATGACACTAACCCTATGGCGAAAGATTCACTGACAGTGCTCAGATTGATCCCCTGGTAGTGTTTGAAAGATTTCTGTCGATGATCCCACTGGTTTACTGCCTGGGGATTGATGGCTTACGAGCAGTGAAGCGGTCGATTCACACCTGACTGCATAAGGGCAGACCTGACTGATTTCTGACGTTCTTGGTAAGGAGGCCATGTAATCTCGTCGATTTCGGGTTTGTGGTCAATTGTATCGTGATAAACCAGTCGGGTCTGCCTTGATTACTGTTAGAAATTACCCCAGACCGGGTTTAGGCCGGTGCAAGTCGGAGTTAGCTGTCGATCCAGACATCATTCAAGAAGATACGCTCTGTTGAGGCTCCGGCGATGGGAACATTCATCACATTCTGAGCCATGACCACCGGTTTGGTGTAGTAGGCCAGCATGACGTAGGGCATCTCTTCCAGGATCAGGTCTTGGATTTCTTTGTAGATTTCCGCACGTTTGGCCTCGTCGGTTTCGCTGCGACCGGCGTCGATCAGTTCATCGAACTGATCGCCTACGGGCGTACCGGCCACGCCGGTTTCGAATTGCGCCGTCGCCTGCGAGGAGTGGAGCAGCCGCACTTTGTTGTCGGGATCGGGCACCCACAGGGAGCGTTGGTTCATATTAAGCTGCGATTCGCCGCCCAAAACTTTGCCCCAGTAGGACCCGGCATCCAGGCGGTCAAGCGTAACGCTGAAGCCCACAGCTTCGAGATCGCTCTTGATAAGTTCAGCCATTTGGGGCCAGAAGCGGTTGTCTTCGTAGGAGAGTGTGATCTCTACGGGCGTCGATAGCCCCGACTGCTCGATGTGCTCTTTGGCTTTGTCCACATCCTGGGTGCTGATCTCACGGCCCGAGGGATCGAAACCAAACTCAGTGGGGCCGACCAGGGTGGCCGGTAGCTCGCCCAAACCGTTCAGCACGGCTGCAATAGCGTTCTCGCGGCTGACCGCATAGTTGATGGCCAGGCGAATATCTTTGTTGTCCATCGGCTCGTTGAGGATACAGCAGCCCAGGAAGAGGTCGATCAAAGGCGGGCCGGCCTCCACTTTCACCGACTCCGACTGGCTGAGTCGTTCGACGGCGGATGAGGGTGGGTACGGTGCAAAGTTGACTTCACCCGACTCGATGGCGGCCAGCATAGCGCCTTCATCGGGGTAGCCGCGAATAACGACACTGTCGAGCGGCGGACGACCATCCCAATAATCTTCGAAGGCGCTCAGGGTGATTTCCTGCCCCGGCGTAAATTTATCGACTTTGAAGGGGCCACAACCGACCAAGTTGACATTGATGTCGGCCCCAAAGTCGTCCAGCGCCTTAGGGCTAACAATGACAGCGGCGGGGTGGAACAAGCGATGGAGTTGGGCCGCGTCGGGCGATTTGAGAACAAGTTTAACGGTGTATTCATCTTCGGCAGTGATTGAATCCCAGTTGGCGAAGCCGGTTTCTACATACATATACAGACCGGGCACGTAGCTGGAGTCTTCTTCGTTGGTCTGGCGGGTCAGGCTGCGGACAATGGCTTCGGCGTTGAGATCGGCCCCGTCCTGAAACTTAACGCCCTCACGAATTTTGAAGGTGTACGTTAGCCCATCTTCTGAAACTTCCCACGATTCGGCCAGAGCCGGCTCGGCCGGATCGGTCCAACTGGTACTGCTGGGGCGGGTCAGGCCATCACACACATTGTCGAGAATGTTGGCTACACCAAATCCGTTCCACAGCCCCGGCTCAAGCGACTCGCCCACCGACTCGGCGGCAAAGACCAGGGTGCCGCCCATTTTTGGCCCGGATGCAGCGGCAGCCTCGGCGGCCTCCGTTGTGGCTTCTGCAACCGGAGGAGCTTCGGGGGTAGCCGGGCTACAGGCCGAAATTAGCGGCCCCAGCGTGAGCAGGGTGCCGAAGCCGGTTGTGTAGCGTATAAAGTCGCGGCGGCTGAGTGCTTTTCGCAGTTGCTGTTTATCATATTCAAACTTTTTTTCTTTCATTGCTGACTCCTCCAATCAGTAGTTACTTATTCAGCAGCCGACCAGGCCTGATTATAGTGGGTGAGGCTCAAGGGCGAGATCGGAACAAGTGAAGCGGGTAGCGGATAGATGCGATAGCCAGTGGAAATGCGGTTCAGGCTGATGCCTATCTTAAACGGTTAGGCGATTGGCGTGATGCTGCTGAAGCGTTAGAAAGTTACTTGTTATTGTTTTATAAAGCAGCTACGGTTTTACCATTATCATGGTGCGCGTCTGGTTACATGGTTTCTCCTCCTTGTTGCTGACATTCTATAAAGGCTATGGCTTGCTGAACCTGCGGAACAAACGGATCGGACACACCACATTCAAAGGTGTACCAGCCCGTGTAGCCGATCCGTTGTAGAGCGGCCAGCCCGGCGGCAAAGTCGATGTGCCCCTGACCCGGCAAGCGGCGGTTGTTGTCGGCCAGGTGTACGTGACCGATCCACGGCCCGGCTTGTTCGATGCTGGCTTCGATGCCGGCTTCGGTGATATTCATATTGTGAAAGTCCAAACACAGTCGGATATTCGGGTGATCCTGCTGTTGGCAAATAGCTAGTACGGTAGCGACATCCCGCCAAAAGCGGCTCTCGAATTGGGTGATCGGCTCCAGATAGATGGGGACATCGAGCGTTGAAGCCAGACGGGCCAGTTCGTCGACGGCCCGATCCACCTGTGCCTGCTCGGCCGGCGGCGGTGCCGGGAAGGGCGGAAACAACGGCAGCGGATCTTGGGGCCGATATTCGGCGGTGAGCAGCACGGCCGTGTCGAGTTCGGCAATCGCTTGACAGGCTTCAGTCAACCAGCCGATTTGATCAGGTTGGTAAAGGGCCAGCCCGCCCACCACTACAGCCACCAGTGCCAAATCGGCATTGTCTGCGGCCCAGCGCAGTTCCGTCTGCCACTGCTCCAGGTTCATGGTCGGGAAGATGATCGACTCGACCCCCCGGCAGCCGGTGGCGGCAATGGTTTCGCATTGGGCGGCCAGGGTTGGGCCGGGCACCATCGTGGTTAGCATTGAAAATTGCATACAGTTCCTCTTGAAAATAGCCTGTGTGAGACAAACTTAAGTTGTCCTACGGGTATTCTTTTTTCCGATGTCATCTTCTCCGGCGTTAAAAACACAAAAAGCCTCACGCGCACGGACAAAATGGTAGTCCAGGTTGAGGCTTCTCGGCCAGAGATGATGTTACGCAACATCAGGCATTTCGTTGTTGGAGAGCGAGGTTAGAAGCGATAATCGCCATAATCGTTGTTGTCGGTTTAGCGTGGCTCAACCCTCCGCGTTCTTGTTGTTGAATTAGGCTGCGTCGATATAGGCGATAATTTCACCGACCGGTACTTCTTCATCGGCCGGATAGAGCAGTTCGACCAGCGTGCCGCTGACGGATGCTTCCAAATCTTCGTTTACCTTTTCAGTTTCAATCGTCACGAGTACATCGCCGGCCGAGATTTGATCGCCCGGTTTGAAGTGCCACTCTACGATTAATGCTTCGGTCATCGTCATGCCAAATTTCGGCATGTAGACGGGGGTGCGTGCCATACATTCTCCTTAACGTCAGTTGTAGAATAACTTTCTCAATCTAATGGGGCCTAGTGCATAATGCGTAGTGCGTAGCGGGTGGTGTGATATTAAACCCATTGAGGAAGTTATTTGATTGTAATTGTAATCGTTTACAAAGTCTTTTTTACGGCTGCAACAATCTCATCCGATGAGGGGATGACCGCCTTTTCTAAGAGCGGGCTGGCAGGCATCGGCACGGGCTTGTTAGTCACGCGCTGCACCGGGGCTTTGAGATGCGAGAAAGCTTTTTCGGCTACGGTGGCGGCCCATTCGCTGGCCGCGCCGCAGGTCGGATAGCTTTCGTCTACGGCTACAAAGCGCCCGGTTTTGGCGACGCTTTCCAGCACCAGCGTTTCATCCCAGGGAGAGAGGGTGCGCAGGTCAACCACTTCAACCTCGATGCCTTCTTTCGCCAGCGTTTCCGCCGCTTTGAGGGAATGATGAACCATCAATCCGGCGGTGCAAATGGTGACATCGCTGCCTTCGCGTTTGATGTCGCCTTGGCCCAGCGGGATGACGTACTCCTCGTCCGGCACCTCACCCCGGCGACCGCCGAGCGTCAGTTGGTTGAGAAAGACCACCGGGTTGTCGTCTCGAATGGCAGCTTTGAGCAAACCTTTGACATCGTAAGGCGTGCTGGGCGTCACCACTTTGATCAGCGGCATATTCATAAAGAAAGGATGAACCGGCTGGCTGTGATGCGGCCCGGCTCCGATGCCGCCGCCGTTTTGGGTCATATAGACGATGGGCAGAGTGGCCTGGCCGCCAAACATGTAGCGCATGGCACCGGCCTGGTTGGCTATCTGGTCGAGGGCGAGGTACAGGAAGCTGCCAAACATCAGGTCGATGATGGGGCGTAAGCCTGTCGCAGCCGCGCCAACGCCGGCTCCGGCGACACCTAACTCAGAAATGGGGCTGTCGATGACGCGCCGGTCGCCGAATTCGGCGTGTAAGCCGCGCGTGCCGGCAAATACACCCAGGCGCACGTCTTCGCCCATAAGGAAAACGTTTTTATCACGCCGCATTTCTTCCATTAATGCTTCATTGATTGCAGCAATATAGGTTTTTCTTGGCAATGTGTTTCTCCTACACAGCAATGGTAATCCCCAGCTCCTCAAGCCAGCGCTGATACTCAATCAGCGGCAGGTCGGCCGGGCGCAAGGGTAACTCTATTTTGGTCCAAAAGGGGGGCAGCAGCCACGGGCGCTGACTTTCAACAATGCGGCGATCTTGATCGCGCAGGGTGTCTTGCATCGCTTCGAAATCTTCATCGTAGACAGGTTGGTCGTGATCGTAGTTACGCGATGACCCCCAGAAGGTATCGGTTTTGTTGAACTGGCGCGGGCAAACCGCCTGCCAGATTAGGGTGTGCCGCCCATCCGTCGAGTCGGCGGCGGTGATGTCGAAATGGATGACGTTAGGAATAGCCACGGTCGTGGTCAGATGCACTTCCCGCGTGGAGGCGTCTTGGTCGCTTTCGGCGATGGTAGCGTTGTTGGGCTGCACCATCTGAATATCGACCTTCATAACATTGCCTTCGCGCCAGACACGGTGTTCAGGTGGGGCGGCGTGCTCGCGCGAACCCACCAGCCCTTCGTGAACCCACGGCCCGTGAGTGTCGTCGAGCGCGGCCATAATCACCCTGGGCGCGGCGGCTACCCACGGCTCGTAGGTGCGCAGCGGTCCGGTGAGAAACTCCGGGTCATCGACCCTGGGTAGCGTGGGCAGATCGAAGCGTGGCTCATCGGCCAGGCAGACCCAAATCAAGCCGTAGCGCTCCTGCACGTGGTAGGTGGGCACCCTGGCGCTGGTTGGGATGTCGCGGCCCGGCTCCATTTGCGGAATGTCGACGCATTGGCCGTTGGGCGCGAATGACCAGCCGTGGTAAGGGCACATCAGGCAGTCGCCATAGCCGGCTACCTCGCGGATTTCGCCCAGCGAGAGTTGCGCTTGAAAGTGTCGACACACATCCTCCATCGCCACCAACTTCCCGTTGAGCCGCACAATAACCAACGGCTGGTTGAGCAGTTCGGTCGGGCGCGGTTCGCTGGCGGGCAGGTCGGCAGCAGGCAGCACCGGATGCCAAAAGGGTCGCAGTGCCTCGTAATATTCACGAATGGCCTCCGCCGTGGGGGCGCTGTATAGGGGAGCGTTTGTCTGAACGTGCATACAATGCTTTCCTTAATTAGCAGCTTCGGGCGATACGATAACGCCCTGAAACCTTACTTAGGCAAATCCAAGTCGGCTAATATGTAAAACGTGAAACGTAAAATAAGGTTCTCGCTAGAATTCTTACGTTTTACGCATTACGTTTTATTGACTGCCCAATGTCTGGATGATTATTTTCTTGGAACTGCCTTATCCTTTGTGCTCGTTACACCCACGTATCTTCAAAGAGCGACTCAATCTCCGGTTCGGGACTGCTGCGAGCAAAGTCGACGGAATGCGCAACGGCTTCGATGACCTCCTGATCGAGCGACTCCAGCCGTTCCATCGGGATTAGGTCATTTTCGGCGATGTAGTTGTGCAGATGCAGCAGCGGATCTCTTTCTTGGGCGGCTTTGCGCTCGGCCTCAGAGCGGTAGGTTTGGCCGGCCAAAAAGGCACCTTCCCCTTCGGCGTGGTCGCCCCGGCGGTGGGTTTTGGCCTCGATCAGCGTGGGGCCTTCCCCGGCGCGTGCGCGGGCTACGGCCTCGGCGGCGACGGTGTACATCTTCAGCGGATCAACGCCGTTGGCGATAATACCCGGTATGCCGTAGCCTTTGGCCCGATCGGCGATGTCTTTAATATTCATCACCGTTTCAGCCGGGGTAAACTCGCCGTATTGGTTGTTCTCGCAGACAAAAAGCACCGGCAGTTTCATGGCCGAAGCCAGGTTGAGCGACTCGTGGAAGCTGCCCTCGTTCGCTGCGCCATCACCGAAGAAGGTTACGGCCACCTGGTCGGTGCCTCGGTAGTAGGCGCTCAAGCCCGCGCCCACGGCGACCGGAATACCGCCACCAACAATGCCGCACGCGCCCAGCATGCCGATCTCAAAATCGGCGATGTGCTGCGAGCCACCTTTGCCTTTGCAGTAGCCGGTCGATTTGGCCATCAACTCGGCCATCATCCGATCCATGTCGCCGCCTTTGGCAATGACGTGGCCGTGGCCCCGGTGGGTACTGACGATGTAGTCATCATCGCGCAAGGCCGCACAAACACCGGCCCCGACGGCTTCTTCACCGATGTACAGGTGAACCAGACCGGGCAGTTGCCCCTGCGAAAAGAGGAGCGCGACCTGCTCTTCAAAGCGCCGGATGCGCAGCACACGGGTGTAAATATCGAGAATTTTGTCTATTGAAATGTCGCTTACGGACATCAAGCCTCCTTTATCTATCACAAACTCACATTACGTAACCAGCTTCGCTGCTGTCAGGGCTAATACTTGGGTTGCGGTCACAATCTGGGCGACCTCGATGCATTCATCAACCATCGGCCAGATGGGGATGAAGCCGGGGCCATATTCGACGCAGGTGATGCCAACACCCTTGAAATGGCACGTGTCGGCTGTTGCGCCGATGCGATGACCGGCCCCAACGTCGGGAGCCGCGCCGGTCACCTGTTCGTGAGCGGCAATCAGTTCGGCCACGACCGGAGCCTCGGTTGAGGTGGCCTCGCGGGCGGGCATGTTGGGCTGCTGTTCGCTCTGGGGGATGACAAGTTCGAAGGTCAAGTCAGAGTCTTTTTCGGCCAGGCCGTCTAACAGCGCTTGCATATCCTCGCGCACGCCGGCTTCGGTCATGCCCGGTACAATGCGTAGATCGAAGGTGAGGGTGGTGGTATCTTGAAAATGCTCGATGTTGCGAACGGCCATCGCCGGAAAGCCGGGAATAAGCGGGTGCGGCTCGAAGCGCAGCCAGCCGCCCTCCGATTGCGGTTTTAGCGGTTGATACGCCGGCCCAAAGGCATCGATGACCTGGGTTATCTTTTCGATAGGGTTGATGTAAGGCACGCGGTGCTTGAACTCACCTTTAACCCGCACCTTACCCTGAACATAGCCGACGGAGATAACGCCGACATCCAGATTACCGGCCTCGGTTACGATGCAGTAGTCGGGCCGCAGCCCGCTGTCGATCAGGTGCATCGCGCCTACGCCGCCGCCGGTTTCGGCCACCACACAGGCCACGATAAGATCGCCTTTGAGCGGTCGCCCGGATCGCCGCACGGCTTCGGCGGCCATCAGTATCGAGGCGACACCGGCCTTCATGTTGATGGCCCCCAGTCCGTACAGCATGCCGTCTTCAATGTCGCCGCTGAAGGGATCGTGCTGCCATTCCTCCTCGCGGAACGGATGGCCGTTCCAGTCGCTGGTGTCGGTGTGGCCACATAACATCAGGCTTGGGCCGCTGCCGTCGCCCTTCAAGGTGCCGATGGCCTGGAGCGTAACCCGGCCATCGCGCAAAGGCACCGTTTGCAGATCGACATCGAAGCCGCGTGCCGTCAGCCAATCAGCGATCCATTGGCCTACTTCTGACTCGTGCCATAAGTAGGACGGGATGCGGATAAGCTGTTGGGTTAGCTCGACCGGCTCGTTGTCATGCAATTGGGCAAGAATATCCTCGGCTTGAGAGTGATCGCTCACAAAACTGTTCCTCTATCCAAACTTATTCTTTGACGGCCCAGACATCGACCCCAATCTGAGCACCGCCCCACAGTTCCTTAACGCCGATGGTGTTGCGGGTGGGGTAGGGCGGCGAGACGTAATCGCGGTAGATGCGGTCCATCTCAGCAAAACGGGTGACGTCGATTAGCGAGACGTTGATGCGGATGACATCGGCCCAGGTGCAGCCGGCTTCGGATAAAACCGCCGTAATGTTGTCCAGCGCCTGGCGCAGTTCCGCCTCGAAGCCGCCTTTGACCACGCCGGAGCCGTCGGGGTGGGTGCCCAGATAGCCGGAGGTCATGACCAAATTGCCCCAGCGCAGCGCCTGGCTGTAGCCGCTGGTTGGCACGGGGGCTTCTTCGGTTAGGATAACGTCAAAATCTGCCATAAGTTGCTTCCTTTACGGTTTTTCCTCGCGAGCTTCGCGTAGATAGTTGTAGACGGTCGCCCGGCTGAGGCCAAGCTGATCGGCCAGAATCGGCACCGATTTTTTGACCTGAAAGACGCCTTTGGTATCGAGCCGGGAAATAAGATCGATTTTGCCGTCGCGAGTCATAATCGGCGCTTCATCGCCCATCTCGTACAGGGTCTCGGCGATAATGCCCTGGACGGTCTGGTGGATGTCATCGGACAGCATTTCGCTGACGTCGTTTTCGTCCTCGGTGGCGATAAAATCACCAAGAATTCTTCGAAATCCGGCAAAAGCGCTGATGTCGAAGTTCATACAAAATGCGCCGTAAGCGTCGCCGTTTTCATCACGCAGAAAAATGGTGCTCGATTTCATCAAACGGTTGCCGGGTAGACTGGTAAGATAGTTGTAGAGGTCTTCATCCGTGTCGCCGTCACGCGCCCGTTTCAGAAGGAGGTCGGTTGCCGCGCCGCCGATGGAGCGGTTGCTGATGTTTCCTTCCAGGTGAACGATAGAATGTTCAAAATCGGCGAAGTCATGAATAACCACTTCGCAAAATGGGCCGAATAAGCGTTGAACCGCCTTCGCTAAACGGCACATCATCAAAAATGTGGCCGCCTTGTCCTCTGGTGTGGGCATAGTTAGTTTATCGCCAAATTCATCTAGTTTGTTCAAAATTTGGCTGGATGATACAATGCCGTGGAATATTTGTCAAATTTTTAGACAAAATGAAAAAATCTGTTAAGCAACAAGGAGATTAGCTATGGCCGACACCCAAAAGTCAGATCAAATACTCTATGTTCAGAAAGGGCCTGCCACACTGCCCGAAATGAGTGGCCCCGAAGTGCAGGCGGCGCTCGAAAAAACCGATGTTGTTCTCATTCCGGTCGGTGCTACCGAGGATCACGGTGCCCATTTGCCGTTGGGGACCGATAGTATGGAGGCGCGGGAAATTTGCCGACGGGCCGCCATTCGATTAGACGAACTGGGCTGCCCGGTGGTTATTGGGCCGGTTATTCCCTTTGGGACGTCAAGCTTTCACATGGGCTTTCCCGGCACGGTCTCGATAAGCGCCAGTACGTTGATTACGCTGTTGAAAGAAGTTTGTTTGAGTCTGTACCAGGGGGGATTTCGTAATTTTGTCCTGGTCCATGGCCACGATGGCAATTTATCATCGATGATGGTCGCCGCGCAGGAGATTGTCGATGCCACGCCCGACGCTAACGCGGTCGTGCTGAATTGGATGGTGGCACTGAGCAAAGTGTACCACACCATCCAAACTTCGAAAAAAGGGGAAAGTCACGGTGGCGAGGGGGAAACTTCCCGACTGCTGGTCACCCATCCGGAGTTGGTCAATCCCAACAAAGGCACTGCTTTTTATCTCAAGCCGGAAGACCTGCGCAAAATTCAAAGCCCGGAGCATATGAAAACGGGTGGGGGCATTTATTACGGCGTGCGCAGCTACAAAGCGTTGACTCCCTACGGTCACATCGGCGATCCGTCTCTGGCCAAGCCCGAAACCGGCAATAAAGGGTATGATGCCATTGTCGATTGGCTGAGCATGGTCATCAAGCGCGATTTTTTCGATGAGCGTCAGCTCAATGCTTAAGGCGAGATAGAAATAAAAAGGCTGCATCCATAATTTTACGTGGATGCAGCCTTTTTTATTAGCGTTACAAGAGTTATCTACCTACACTCGCCAGATCGACTACTCTTTCAAGAAGTTACGCAGCACCGTCTGCAAAATGCCGCCGTTGCGGTAGTAATCGACCTCAACCGGCGTATCGACCCGGCAAACGAGGGTGATGGTGCGGGTGTTGCCGGCGGGGTCGGTGACATCTACCTGCACATCCTGGCGTGGCTTGAGATCGTCATCAACATGGATGGTGTAGGTTTCGCTGCCGGTTAGGCCCAGGCTCTTGGCGTTTTCGCCGTCTTTGAATTGCAGCGGCAGCACGCCCATACCGACCAGGTTGCTGCGGTGAATACGCTCGTAGCTTTCGGCCAGCACCGCTTCGACACCGAGCAGCAGCGTCCCTTTGGCAGCCCAGTCGCGGCTGGAGCCGGTGCCGTACTCTTTTCCGGCAATAACCAGCAGCGGGGTGCCGTCGTTTTTGTACTTTTCGCTGGCATCGAAGATGGGCATAACCTCATCATCGGGCAGATAGTTGCTCCACCCGCCTTCGGTACCGGGGGCCATCTGGTTGCGCAGACGAATGTTGCCAAAAGTACCGCGTGTCATCACCCGGTCGTTGCCGCGCCGCGAGCCGAAGGAGTTGAATTCATACGGCGCAACGTCGTGATCTTGCAGATACTTGCCGGCGGGCATATCGGCGGGGATGGAGCCGGCGGGTGAGATATGGTCAGTCGTAACCGAGTCGCCCACTTTAACCAGCACTTTGGCATCGACAATGGATGTGATCGGTGATGCGTCTTCGCCCATATCGATGAAGAAGGGCGGCTCTTGAATATAGGTCGACCACTCGTCCCATTGATACAGTGCCCCTTCAGCCACCGGAATTTCGTTCCATCTGGGGTTGCTCTCTTCAATGCCGGTATATTCTTTTTTGAAGGTAGCAGGATTGAGCGCATTATCGTACTCAGCGGCGACTTCGGCCTGGGTGGGCCAAATCTCTTTCAGGTAAACGTCATTGCCGTCGGCACCGGTGCCGATGGGGTCATTGACCAGGTCGATGTCGGTGGTACCGGCCAGGGCGTAAGCAACAACCAACGGCGGCGAGGCCAGGAAGTTGGCCTTGATATAAGGATGGATACGGCCTTCAAAGTTACGGTTACCGCTCAAAACCCCGGAGACGATCAGATCGCCGGTGGTGATGGCATCGACTACGGGATCGGGCAGCGGGCCGCTGTTGCCGATGCAGGTTGTGCAGCCGTAGCCAACGGTGTGGAAGCCCAACTGCTCCAGATAGGGGGTCAAACCGGCTTCGTTGAGGTAGTCGGTGACCACCTTCGAGCCGGGAGCCAAGCTGGTTTTAACGTAGGCCGGTACTTTCAGGCCTTTTTCAACCGCTTTCCTGGCTAAGATCCCTGCGCCCAACATCACCGATGGGTTGCTGGTGTTGGTGCAGGAGGTAATGGCGGCCAGCACGACCGCGCCGTGCTTTAACTCTGCGCCGGGCATACCGTTGGGTTTGATAACGCCTTTGCGGCTGAGGGCATCTTCCGGCAGGCCAAAGCCTTGCGGGCCAACCGGCTTGGTCAGCGACGTTTGGAATACTTTTTTCATATCGCCCAGCGCGATGCGGTCTTGCGGCCGTTTCGGTCCGGCCAGGCTGGGTTCAACATCGCCCAGATCGAGCGATAGCGTATCGGTAAATATGGGATCGGGGGTGTCGTCGGTGCGGAACAGCCCTTGTTCTTTGGTATAGCGTTCGACCAACTGCACCAGTTCCGGCGAGCGGCCAGAGCGGCGGAGATAGTTGAGCGACTCGGCATCGGTGGGGAAGAAGCCCACGGTGGCACCGTATTCGGGACCCATATTGGCAATCGTAGCGCGGTCGGGCAAGGTCATCTGGCTCAAACCGGAGCCGTAGAACTCGACAAATTTGCCGACGACGCCCTTCTGGCGCAGCATCTGTACCACGGTCAGGGTCAAATCGGTGGCGGTTACGCCTTCTTTTAGCTGGCCGGTCAGCTTGAAGCCGACCACTTCCGGCACGAGCATGTAAATGGGCTGGCCGAGCATGACGGCTTCGGCTTCGATCCCACCCACGCCCCATCCGACGATACCCAGACCGTTGATCATCGTGGTGTGGCTGTCGGTGCCGACCAGCGTGTCAGGATAAGCGACAATACCATCATCCTCAGGCCGGGTCCAGACGCCACGGGCGATGTATTCCAGGTTAACTTGGTGAACAATACCACTGGAGGGCGGCACGACGCTGAAGTTATCGAAGGCTTTTTGGCCCCAGCGCAGGAACTCGTATCGCTCACGGTTGCGCTCGAACTCGATTTCGGCGTTGCGCTCTAAAGCCATCGCCTGGCCAAAGACATCAACCTGAACGGAGTGATCGATGACCAAGTTGACGGGAACGATGGGGTTGATTTTCTGCGGATCACCACCCATACGCGCCATTGCGGAGCGCATAGCCGCCAGGTCAACGACCGCCGGAACGCCGGTGAAGTCTTGCAAAATAACGCGGGCCGGTTTGAAAGGAATCTCGTCAGCCGCCGGAGCAGCAGCATTCCATTTGGCTAGTTTGGTGACGTCTTCTTCATTGACAATGTAGCCGTCAACTTCGCGTAGAACGGCTTCGAGCAGGATTTTAATGGAAAAGGGCAGGCTGGAAATAGGGCCGAGACCGTCTTTTTCCAACTTGTCCAGGCGATAGATATATGCTTCGCCATTACCCGTGTCAAACGTGGCGCGTGCGCCCAATGAATTTTTGGTCATTTTTGTCTCCTTGCAGATTTGCTTCTTTGTCAAAATTGTGGGTTGCCGACAACATTATTTACTTCGATGATCATATTTTGGGGTTTCGACACTATTTTACCCCTTAACCATTGATTTGCCAATTGTCAAAATTACTTAACTTGGGTTAATTTTGAGAAATGCCTGGTTGATGGTGCCGGCTTAGCTGACTTTTCAGCTAAGGCTATTGCTGCTGTCAAACATGTTGGGAATTTTGGGGTAACAGATAGGTAAAGCGCGTGTTGTAAAGATTATTGCTCAATAAAGACAATGACGAAGGTAAACCAGCCAGCCGGCCCTTCAACGGCTCCGACACCAATGCGGTTGTATTCCGTATTAAGTAAGCCGTTACGATGGACATAACTGTTCATAAACCAGTTGACCGCCTCATCAACAGCACTATCACGTGGGCGCGTATTTCTTTGAATATTTTCGCCTACCTTTTGCATATTGTCGAAACCATAATTTACGAGTCTGTCTTTTGGTGAGAGGCCTTCGGGGTTGGTGTGAGCCAGATAGCCACGTACCACCATATCTTGAGCATGTGCCAGAGCAACTGCGGTTAGTCCGTCGCCTATTTCATAGGGCGGCAAGCCGAAGTTGGCCCGTTGGACATTGATGGAGTTGATCATTTGCTGCTGCAAGTCGGCTAGCATCGGGGGCGGTGGCATCGGTGTAGGGGTTGGGCCGGCGGGTCGGTTTGATGGCGGAACCGGCGTCGGCTTTCGCGGGGCAAAGATAACCGGAATGGCCACGACCTGACCAACTTCTAACGAGCCGGGATCAAGATCGGGGTTGACGGCCAAAATATCTTTAACGCTGGAACCAAATCGAGAGGCGATGCCGACGAGCGTGTCGTTTTCCTGAAGCTCATACAAGATAACCGGGTAGCTGTAGCTCAATTCATCGTTGACCGGGATGACTAGCTCCTGCCCAATTTGAAGTGAGGTTGGATCCTGAATATCATTAACGGTTAGCAGGATGTCCAGTGGAACATCGTGTCGAATAGCAATCGCCAGTGGTGTATCGCCCCATTCAACCGTATAGAGAATCGGATCGTCATCGCCACTGCCGACAAAGGTATTGATAGGATGGATCGAGCTAAACAAAACCGGCACGACAATGGTTTGATCGACTTCAATATCATCCGATTTCAAGATCGGATTGACAACTTGAATGGCTTTTACGCTGGAACCATATTTAGATGCAATTCCAAGTAATGTGTCACCTTCTTTAATCGTATAAGGGACCAGTTCACCCTTGTATACCGAATCATCAGGAGGAATAAGGAGTTGCTGTCCTTCGGATAAAGCATTCGGATCGCGAATGTCATTCGTTGCCAGTAGCTCTTCGGTCGTTACGTTGTAATGGGAAGCAATAGAAATGAGCGTTTCGCTCACTTCAACCGTGTGAAAGATGAAGTAAGCCGTTGGTGTGATCTGGGGTTGTAATGTTGGCGTAGGTGTGGGCGTGCGTTTGCTTCTGAGCGAAATTCGACTGGTAAGAAAGGAACGAATGAAGGAGTCGGGGGTTGGGCGTTCCGGTGCATCGCTTAAACCTTTAACATATTCGATCTCTGTGGTTGCTTGAGCGGAGATCTGAATTCTATTTTGAATATAGATAACCAATCCGGCCAAGATAACCACCAGAATAATGCTGGCCCAGGCCCGCCGGGGAAGTTCATCAATGATTTCACGAAAATCTATTTTTTCGATGGTTTCGCGGGATGTCAGGTTCTTAATGAGTTCGCGGAATTTCAAGTCGAGATTACCTCTGTGCAAAGACTAAGACAAAGCTATACCAATCGGGTGGGCCTTCAACAACACCAATGCCGATATGATTAAATTGTTGATGCAAAATATTGCTCCGATGGACGTAGCTGCCCATCCACCAGGTAAGCGCATAGGATACGGTGTTTTCTTTGCCTTTGTTATTACGTTGGATATTTTCACCGGTCCAATTGATATGCAAACCTTTTTGCTCAAACCGAGCGTCTAACGTGACACCTTCCGGAGTAGTGTGGGCAAAGTAGCCTCGGGAAAGCATATCCTGAGCGTGGGCTTGGGCTAGACTAATGAGATCGGTATCCAATTCGTATGGGTCTAAGCCATAAGACTGCCGATGACTGTTAATCGATTGAAACATGGCTTGTTGCAGCGTGAGTTTTTCCCCGGTGATGGGATCGGCGGTGATGATGCGCGGCAGTCCGGGATTGGCATCGGGATTGACCGGCGATGACGTAACCGGAATGACCACTTGCTGGCCGATTTGGAGCAAATCAGGATCTAAACCGGGGTTAGCATCTAAAATATCTTCAATGGTGGAGCCGTAGAAAAAAGAGAGGTGGGCGAAGGTATCGCCCTCTTTAATTTCGTGAACAACCGCCGGAACGCCCGGCTCGACATTGCTGGGCACAATAAGCAGCTCTTGACCAATGCTTAAATCATGAGGGTTAGCCAGCGCATTGGTTACCATAAGCGCTTCGGTGGTCGTATCAAATTCAATGGCGATGCCCAACAGCGTATCGCCGTCTTCTACGGTATGATAAACCGGTTCAGACGTTGGTGTAGGCGAGTACCTGGGCGTCGGTGATGTTGTTGGGTCAGGCGTAATCGTGACAGGGATCATAAGTTCTTGACCAATTTGAAGTAAAGTTGGGTCATCCACATTGTTAACTTGCAGTAACTTTTCAACACTAATATTATACTGAGCTGCAATTGAGACTGCAACATCACCCTCTTCAATTACGTGGTAGATAGGTTCCGGAGTTGGCGTAGCGGTAGCCGGTTGCGGAGTCGGCGTTATGGTCGGAATCAAACCGACTTCATCTTTGGTAGCGTGGGGGGTGAATGTTGGTGTGGGCGTATAATCCGGTGTCTCCGTATTAACCAAAGCTTCTGACTGGGTTGGAACGGAACGGTCATTTTGGCCCAATATGACGATAGCGATAGAGATTACGCCTAACGCTAAAGCCACTTTCCATAAATTTGACGGCAAGGAGTCTTTTATTGACATACGCGTTTGACTCAATCCCTCCTCTTAAGTCGATGCGTGTTTTGTAGAGCTTCAATAGTGGCAGCACCAATGCAAAACATCGCCACGCGTAGTTCGGTATGGGTAATTTCGATTTGCTCTAACACAGCTTCCAGCGATTTTACAGCAGCCTTTAAAAATGGGCCAGCCATCCCCCCCATAATTGCGCCGAGGGCAATGCATTTAGCAATATCTAACCCATTGCGCAATCCACCACTGGCGATGATGGGAAACTTGGCCCCACCGGCCTCTTTTGCAGCAAGTATGGCCTCGCTGGTAGGGATGCCCCAATCAACAAACGTAGCCGCCACCCGTCGCTGGATTTCGGTTTTAGCCCGATACATCTCAACCTGGCTCCAACTCGTGCCGCCCGATCCCGCCACGTCGATAGCCGAAACACCCGCGTCGATGAGCTGCCGGGCGGTGTCTTCGGCAAAGCCCCAACCTACTTCTTTGGCGATGACCGGAATCGACAATTTTTGGCACACCTGCTCTACTTTACGCAATAGTCCAGAAAAATTGGTGTCGCCTTCGGGCTGAACCGCTTCCTGTAAAACATTGAAATGAAGAATTAAGGCATCGGCTTCGATCATATCGACCACGCGTTGGCAGTCGTCGATAGTGTAGCCGTAGTTCAGCTGCACCGCTCCCAGATTAGCCAGCAGAACGGCGTTTGGCGCTACGGAACGAACCTGAAACGATGCGGCCAACTGGCTGTCCTCGAGCGCCGCACGCTGCGAGCCGACGCCCATCGCGATACCGGTGGCCTCTGCTGCTTGGGCCAGCGTGCGGTTGATTTGAGTGGCCTGGTTGGTGCCGCCGGTCATCGACGAGATAAGGAGCGGTGCTTGTAAACGTTTACCAAAAAACATGATCGATGTATCAAGCTGATCGAAATTGAGTTCCGGCACAGCCTGGTGGAGAAAGTGATAGTTCTCCAAGCCGGTGGTTAGGGTA
>JAGRBZ010000147.1 GCA_020433805.1 Anaerolineae bacterium | reverse complement strand
AATCCCTGAGAACGTTGTTTGCAAGCCGATGCTATAGGGATTTCTCCGCCTTTGGCTACGAAATGACATAAGCAGGTGTCAAGTGCTTAACTCCTAATTCTAATCGCGTTTGTATAAATTTGTGATGCTATTCTTTATTGATTTCCACTTCAAGCTGAGGGCAATCGATCTCAAGGGGGTAGTTATCTTCCAACTCCAAGAATTTTTATAATACTCTATTTCATGTTCAAGCTGTCTCACCTTGTCGATTTTCAACTCGCCAATGTGATTTCGAAATTTTAACGCAGCCTCTTCCTGAGGAGGGCACACACCCAGTGAGATTAGCCTATCGGGCACATCACCATAGCTCATTTTATAAAAAATATCAAATCCTATTAGGCTCACAAGTTGGTTGATTTCTGAGAGGGAAAGCACTCCAGACCATTTTTCAACCGAGTTGGTATGTAACTCAGATGTGTGCAATACGTTTTTATCACCTACCACTGAGTTATTATGTTGGGAGATGGTTTGTGTATTTTGGGAAAAATGTAACATTCTCTTTTCAAATTTGATGTCCAGAAATTCGCAGATTCTGTGTAAAGTTTCTGAAGGTGCTTTTACCAATTCTTCGTACTGAACCTCGATTTTAAGGGGTGAAGGGCTGTTGAAATATTCTGCTAACTGAAACAATCCAAAAGCAAAATCAGAGGAATATCCTTCAAAGTTTTCTTCTATCATGTCTTTTAGGGAAACATTCCACGTTGTTTTATATGACGAAGCGACATCAAGCGGATTGCGTTTTAGCCAAATCTTCCGAGCCTCTGGAAAGAGCGTATCAATAAAAGGCAGGATATGATAATAACGGGGGGTTTTATCTAAAAAAATTGTCTTACCGGCTGTCTGTAATTGCTTATTATAAGCCGTTACCGCAAATGCACGCGAGGCCTCAAAAAACAGATCCTCCTGGAGGAACTCCTTTGTAGCAATTGTGGCGACTACTTCGTCATATACATTTTCAGAATTACCCAATTCAGTGAGATGGGCCAGTTTGAGTAAAAACCAAGGTTCAGGGGGACATAATATTTCGGAGTGGCTACCTAAGAGTAAACTCAGTAACGTTGAACCAGACCTAGGAATTGAAAATATAAAACAGAGATTTCTGCCCGCGTCGGAAATCATAAAAATCTTGTCTCTTTATGCAAGGAGAGAACATCTGTTACCAATCAAAATTTTGTTCATAGCCAAGATCGATTAATAACTGTCCCGCTACATCCTTAAAGATTTGTTTATGTTTTGACGAGTAGTGATTTCGCCACCCCCCAATATTCCCTCTTCGAAAGGTTACTGTACCACCGAAAAGCTTATCGGCATTTTGCGCAATGGCTGAAGAATTACAATATATTCCCAAATGCTGAGCAATGTTGTTAAGCTCATCAATTTGATTTTGCCGACTGCCCCCTCCAGAACCCCCGACTAATTTTTCAAAGTACGTTGTATAATTATGCGTCGCAGAAATCCAAGGAAGAACAATGCGAAATCGCTCATCAATATTCAATAACAGGGGGTCCGTCGCAGAAACCTGCTCAACTCCAACCATCGATTTGGTGATTCTATCATCATTTGATAGCTCTTGATAATACTCATAAAGAAAGTGTTTTGGGTTTTTCGCCACGTAAAATGCATGGGAGACCACTACGTCTCGTGGGTCACGGAGGATAAGTACAGATTTCATCCCCAGTGCGGTTAGCAATTCCGAGAGTGTGTCTGAATAACAAATGTGTCCTGTAGCGTACGAGCCTTTCTTTAATTGATTTAAGGCTTGTTTTACCGCCTCGCACGAAACATTTTGAGGCCAATCGATACCGATGGGCAACATATCTGTAGTTTGCTCAGGATGACTGGGCTTAAAGTTCGCTAGCGTAGCGCGACTTAAGTGGACACTTGTCGAACGAATACCGGGAAAAAGCGATACGGCTTTTGTTAAAAGATTTGTTCCCGCCTTCGGTAACCCATTTACAAGAAATGGGGAAACAAAGAAATAATTTCCTACAAAAGAGTGCAACTTCATATTTGAATACTCGTAGATTTTCACAACTTGCTGCGGTTTTAGTTTCACTTTAAGGATGCAAATAAATATTTCATACCAAGTTTCCAGTTACCGTCTTTAAGTTCCCGTTTGGCAGCGAGTCGAGCTAACCGATTTAGAATCTTTACTAAATCGCTTTCATGGTTTCGACGCTCATTTTTCGGCAACTGTGTTAAGAGAGAAGCGCACCGATCATATATATTTTGAACTGAATAAGCATCAAATTCGCCCAAGTTAAGCCTAGCGTTCAGCGTAGCGAGATAACTTTCAACTTCACATTTAATCTGAATGGCTTCTCTTTTCGAGCGGAGATCAAGTAATGGCAAATTTTTCTCATAGATTTGTACCAGTCCCTTAAATCGAAGTTGGGGCTGAGATTGAGCAACAAAGCCACTATGGTGTTTACGATATTCGACAAAAGCTCCCTCGGAGTAGGCGACTCGAAATTTAGAGGTCAACCGAATCTTTAAATCCCAGTCCCAATGACTATCAAGGGCCTCATCCATATAACCAACTTCTTCTGATGTAAATCTGTATCGCAGTTCATTTCGAAAAACACCCGGCACAGCAGGAAAAAACTTTTTTGAAAATACTTCCGCAAATACGTCCCCGGTAGGAAGACCATTCTCTTTTCCTGTATACCACACTTTTGAGCGATGCCCGTCTGGGTCAATTACATACACGTTGGAATAGGCAATTTGGGCATCTTGATTTTTTTCGAGTGCCTTCCATTCCATCTCAATCTTTTGCGGTAACCAACGGTCATCGCCGTCGATCCAGGCAAACACATCACCTTTGACACTCTGCAACCCTACATTAGCATTGCGTGCCGGGCCAACATTCCTTTCTTGTCTAAAGGCTTTAATGGTCTCGGGGTATAGATCTTTAAATTTGCATATAATCTCCCATGAATTATCCAAGGAATAATCATCGCAAATTATAATCTCCCAGGGTCGTAAAGTCTGGTTCAAGATACTTTCAATACACTCAGCCAAATATTTTTCAAAATTGTAGGAGAGAATAACAACGCTAACTTTTGGGTAGGCAATTGTTGACATATTACAAAACTTTAAAGGTCAAATGAGTTTCTTGATCTGTGGTTCTCAATCAAAAAAGGGTTGTTTTAACATCTAATTTGTTTGCTACCGGCATCCGTTGCTTTATTTCAAAAGCGTTTTCCAATGCAAACTTAATAATCTGACAAATTTTGGTAATTGTTGCTTGATCAACTGTTGTTCCCGTGGGCAAAACAAGAACACGTTGCACGAGACTTTCGGTAGCCGATAGTTGTAATGATTCGCGGGGAATCTCCGAAAAATAGGGTTCCATATTATGGCAACCCGGAAAAAAATAGCGCCGAGCTAAAATATTCTCAGCCCATAATATCGCTAACAGGTGATCTCTACTGATTTGCGTGCGGTGCTCATCAACCTCGAACACAATATACTGGTAATTGCATTGCTGTGCCTCATCGTAAAGCAACATTCTTATGCCCGGAATATCGGCTAATTCCTGCTGATAATGTAGGTAATTACACCGGTTTATTTCAGTAAAATCATCCAGACTTTCTAACGATGTTAAACCCATTGCAGCCGATATCTCACTCATCTTACCATTGAGACCAAGTGAGACCACCTTGTCGTAGCCTGCAAAACCAAAATTTCTCATCAAACGTAGACGTAAAGCTAAATCATCATCATTGGTAACAATGGCTCCACCCTCAAACGTATTGACAAATTTGGTGGCATGAAAACTAAAGACCTCCGCAGCACCAAAGTTGCCAATCATCTTACCGTTATAAGAGCAACCAAACGCGTGGGCAGCATCGAATAGCAACGTTAACTTATGATAATTCGCCAGTTCCGTTAAAGCATCAATCTCACAGGGCTGCCCCCAAACGTGTACACCAAGAATCCCCGTTGTACGAGACGTAATTAGGCTTTCTACCTGATGCGGATCAATACTATGGGTATCGGGGTTTACATCACAGAATACGGGTGTAATATCCTGCCACCGCAAAACGTGAGCGGTAGCGATGAACGTAAACGATGGAACAATTACCTCACCTGTCAACCCAATTGCTTTGATGACGATTTCAAGTGCAACGGTCGCGTTACACGTAGCAATACAATGTTTTACACCTACACATTCAGCTACTCTTTGCTCAAATTCTTGAACATATGGACCATTGTTTGTCAGCAATCTCGTATCGAGTAGATTGTCAATACGTTCTACTAACCGTGCTCTATCGCCAATATTGGGGCGACCAACGTGCAATTTTTCTGAGAAGGTAGGCTCTCCTCCAAAGATGGCTAATTCGGCCAGGCCTTTATTGGTTGTCATTTCTTGCCACCTTTTTTATTATTCTTGCGGGAACACCATACGCAACAACCCCATCAGGAATATCTTTAACTACTACAGATCCCGCACCAATCACCGAGAAAGATCCCACCCGAATATTATTAATTATCGTGGCACCGATACCTACCTGTGTAGCTTTCCCTAAACGCACATTTCCTCCAATGTGAACCCCTGGCCCGATATTGGCTCCTTCGCCGATGACACAATCGTGATCTACGCTTGCCAGCGTGTTGACAATAACATTCTCATCTATAATCGTCCCAGGGTTGATAACCGCACCAGCCACAATTACAGTTCCGGCATTGACCACGACGCTGTCGGCAACTATCGCATGAGGATGGATGGCCGTAGCTAGTGTAAACCCTTTCTCTTGGACAAAATGTGATAATTTCAATCGAGCAAAGGGATCACCAAACCCAAAAATAATATTTTTTACTCCCTTATGTTGGAGAAAATCTAATTGTTCCCGTCCACCAAGAATAGTGCTCTGAAAGAATTTTTGATTATGCCGTTCTATATATACATCATCAAGGAAGCCAACAATTTCGTATTCACCTTGCAAACGTATCACATCTGCTACAACTTTAGCATGCCCTGAGGCTCCCCATATTACCAACGTACGTTTCATGTATTATTCTAATTACTCATCAAGTTTCATTGTTGTCCATTTTAGTGCAGGATGAACCGCACCAGCAATTTTACCATACCAACCACGACGTCGTTCCGGAGAGTCTAACACCTCAAAAGTTAATGCATCCTTCATGTGATAGATTAAAAATCGATTATTTCTAACAAATCGCAAAGTAATTCGATGTATTCCGGTGTTTAACAAATCGCCGGGTATATAGCAGCAACTCCGAAATAATCCCCGTGGAAAAGGGTTTTCCCATAGGGTGTCATTAAGGGGAAAACTTACAAATGCTGTAACCCCTTGCTCATTTGTGATTACAATACTCAAGTCGAGATAATGCTCCTCGTCTAAATTCCAAAATTCAAACTCAATAACAAGAGGGGTACGTATAGTAATCACGTCAGATGCAGTTTCTCCCTCAGGACACACAGCCACACGACGCAATCGAACATTGTCAGTTCCAGGTGCCTCAGAAAAATCATTCCATACTTGTTCAGTTTGATTTGATATGGATGATTTTAGATAAAGAGAAACAACTTCCTCGGGAGGCCCATCAGTTACAACTTTTCCATTGTCGAGCCAGATTACACGCGAGCAAAGAGATTGGACTGCTGCCATATTGTGGCTAACAAAAAAAACAGTCCTTCCTGCGCTAACAACATTTTCCATTTTGCTTAAGCTTTTTTTCTGAAATCCAATATCACCAACCGAAAGAACCTCATCTAACAGTAAAATTTCCGTGTCCAAATGGGCTGCCACCGCAAATGCCAAACGAACATGCATACCACTAGAATAACGTTTGACCGGCATATCCAAAAACCGTTCAACACCGGAAAATATAACGATTTCATCAAACTTCTCATCAATTTCGGAGCGTTTCATTCCTAATACTGCGCCATTAAGATAGATATTCTCACGTCCGGTTAACTCCGGATGAAAGCCACTTCCAACTTCCAGTAAAGAACCAACGCGCCCGTAAATCTCAACACGTCCGGCGTCAGGGAAGGTGATACGAGACAATATTTTCAATAAAGTAGATTTACCGGCTCCATTTCGTCCAATGATGCCCAGAATTTCACCATCATGTACGTCAAAAGAAATATCCTTTAAGGCCCAAATTGTATCATCATCAATGTTACTGTGACCATTTGAATTTCTATACGATTTATGAATTTTCGTAATGAAAGTAGATGATAAGTTGGTTAAGGTATCTCGGAGAGTTTTGTAACGTTCTCGTTGAGTGATTTTGTATTGTTTACTAATTTTTTCTACACGTACAGCTAAATTACTCATTCATCAAACCACGTCGGCAAAATCTTTTTCAACTTGACGGAAATAAAGCAATCCACTCGCTAATAAAATAAGTGAAGTTAATGCAGACATTCCAAATATTATTTTTCCCGAAGCGATACTCCCTAGTAGGGTCCAACGGAACCCCTCAATAACACCAACCATTGGGTTTAAGCTGTATAAAACTCGCATAGGACCAGATAAAAGACTTGTGGGGTATATAACAGGAGTAATAAATAACCAGACTTGTGTTAAAAAGGGTACAACGTAACGAACATCTCGGTACTGAACATTTAATGCTGATAACCAGATTCCTGCGCCCAAAGTAACAACTACGACTTGAAATAAAAAAAGAGGGAAGAAAAAGATTTCTAGCCCAGGGTAAATGCCATAAAATAACATCATACCCAGTAAAACTATAAAAGAAATACAAAAATCTAGTAAACCGGATATGACAATTGAAGCCGGCAATACCAAACGAGGAAAGTAGACTTTTGTAATTAGGGTTGAATTGGTTATAAGACTATTGGACCCCAGTCTCAGGCTATTTGTAAAAAATGTCCAAGGTAGCAAGGCAGCGTAACTAAAAATCGGATAGGGAATATCATCCGAAGATACATTGACAATCCTACCAAAAAATATGCTAAAAATAACCATAGTAACAAACGGTTGAATTACTGCCCAAGAAGCTCCAAGAATTGTTTGTTTGTAACGAACCTTAATCTCGCGCCATATAAAAACCCATAATAATTCTCGATATTGAAACAGCTCCTTTAAATCTAGCGCATTAAACCCCTTCACAGGTTGAACGATTGTAACTGGATTTTTAGATAAGTTTGTGGATTTCATGAATTAGTTGATATACTAGCTAGTTTTTTGACAAAGTGGCTAGCATATCACATTCATAAATTCAAAGCAAAACAGATCAAAAAAAATGGTAACTAAACACTCGAACAAAAAAACAGAGAGCTATCTTGTCGTAGCAAAACTTTACTACATTTACGAACAAGATAACTCTCTGGAATTTTGAACTTATTTACTATTTACTGAATTTTAGGAGTCTTGAATTTGACTACTGTTAATAAGGTTATTTAACTCCAGTGTATGTACCACAAGAGTCATACCCACTTGAAGTATTATTGGTATTACACATTGTGGAGTAGCCTTCAATCGGCTGGCTACTGGATGTAATCAGGAGCGAGCCTTGGAAATTTGATAAATTTTCGTCCACATTAGTGGACCGCTCGAAACTGACACCTGATCCAACATTACTTACAGTCTGTGAGCGTACTTGCGTTCCGCTTAGGTTGAAATATCGGAAAGTAATATTCGTGGAGCCACTTCCAACGTTCTGTACAACGTTGTAATTCACAAGATTATTACTCTCTTGATACGGGAAGTATAACGTCTTAGCCGTAGCACCATCTTTACTACCTTTATAGAGGTAGTAATTATTTTTTGGAGGCTTATTATTTACGTTTGTCATCTCAGCAAGGAACAATTGATTCGCCCCACCGGAGGTTACAATGGCCGATCCAATCCAGTTTGCATCATTGGCAATCGCTGGGATCTCATCTGGCGTAAATTCATAACTATCAAAGGGAGCAAGGCTTTGAACAGTCTTGGAGCCTGACGTAGTACCGTTGCTCTTTACAAATTTTGCCGTAACGTTAATCGGTGAGTTACTGACATTCATTACAAGTAAATATCCAGTCCACCCGTTACCCCCTTTATTCTTGCTTCTTCCTTGAACAAGGGGTATGAAAAATTTGTTGCCTGCATCTGAGCTTAAAGAGGATTCATGGACACCGCGTAAGTTATTACTAATATTTGACTGGACTTCTCTCGCGACAAGTGGAACGTTATTATTCGATACAATTTCTACAGTTCCAACCCAGTTAGCTATCCCTGAATTGGTGTTAAGAACATTATACTGCGAATTTTGCATATCAGAATAATGAGCAGCATTGGGTTTTAAAGAAAAATTCTCGCTGTATACAACTGTCTGTGATCCCCTGGTCCTGTACTTAACAGTAACATTCGCAGTGTCACTACTGCTAGTATTCTGAACAGAAAGCAAACCATACCACCCAGAGTTTTTCATCCGATGAATAATTGGCACATATAATTGTGTTCCGGCTGTCAAGGAAGAGGCACCTGAATACATATCAAATGCACTGCCATTAGCCGAGTCAACAACTCTAACCGCCGCAGCTATCTCTCCACTAGCCTCGATAACTCCTGAACCACTAAAGGTGGTAGCGTTAATGTCAGAGGCCGGAATTCGAACTGAAGCATATGCTCCCAAATTTTTTGGTGAACCATATCCTAAGCTATTTACGGTTGCCCCACTTTGATTATAGTAACTAATAGAAAACTGGTTAGCAGAGTTACTAATATTCATTACAGCCATATTAGTAAGCCAAAGAGGAGTTGCCTGTGCATTAATATCTCCAGCCGTATCAATTGTTGCCTCAACTACAGAGACAACGGTCTCGGCTTCGACGACGCCGGCTTCATTTTCGGCCGAAAGAACAAAAGTGGTAGTACCTGCAACTTCAACCACTTGCTCAAGATCTGTTACAACCACACCATCCAGCGTAGTAGTAACAGCACCGGTAACATCCCAACTTAGGGTAGTGGTAGCTACCTTAGATGCTTCGAGCGTGATTACGCTGGGGTCGGCCACAAATGAAACAATTTCAGGTAGCTCGACAATTGGTTCGTCCGTTGGCTCAGTGGTTGGTTCGTCCGTCGGTTCAACCGTTGGTTCGTCCGTTGGCTCAACCGTCGGTTCAACCGTTGGTTCAGCGGTTGGTTCGTCCGTCGGTTCAACCGTCGGTTCAACCGTTGGCTCAGCGGTTGGTTCGTCCGTCGGCTCAGCCGTTGGCTCAGCGGTTGGTTCGTCCGTCGGCTCAGCCGTTGGTTCAGCCGTTGGCTCAGCGGTTGGTTCGTCCGTCGGCTCAGCCGTTGGTTCGTCCGTCGGCTCTTGCACAGCATCGATTGCTATGTCGTCGGTCGGTTCGGCCGTTGGTTCTTGAGCTAGCACGCTGCTCTTAAAAATCGGCACGACTGAGAATAAAGTAAGTAGTAGAAGTACTGACAAGAATTTTTTCACGGTTTACCTCTTTCAACCTTTAAAGTAGTATTAAGAATTTTTTCTAAAATTACCTTTTGAATTTTATTATTTCGTCTTGTACAGTCTCTAAAGTACTACGTGTGAGCCTGATTATCAATAATGCATACGGGTTATTTTCAGATTAATGCCTAATTTTTCGCCATTTTTGCTCAAATTTCTTGGCGATATGCAGATTTCTTGCTTTTACCTCGATAAAGAGATAGAATTTTTCTACTCTTGATTAATACACCTTCACACACGAGACTTTAGGAGATTGAGATATTGGATAACAAAAAATACCTGGGGGTCGGGCTACTTTTTTTAATTGTAGTAGTTGCCCTTGGAGCGTTTTTCTATAGTAGTTCATTAGACAACAATCAAGATTCAATTAGCAATGCAACCTCTATTCCAGATGTAAACTCAAAAACATTAAAGGAAAGCGAAGCATTAGAAACCTCATCGCCAATTTCACCCGTCGCAATTGTTAGTCCGTTGGGGTCCGAGGCTAATCCGACAGCGATTAATCCGAATACAATTCAAACTATGTTAGAGGAAGCAGTACAACTTCAGGAGCGTGGTGAATTTGAAGAAGCACTGGTCAAAACGAACCAGATTATTGAACTAGATCCAAACAATTTTTTCGCATTCAATATTCGAGGCAGTGTTTATTTAACTTTATCAGAATTTGACAAAGCTATAGAGGATTATAACAAAACGCTCGATCTGGAACCATTTTTTCCTCATGCTTTTTACAATCGAGGTAGAGCATTTCGATTGAAAGGGCAAGATGAGCAAGCTTTAGAAGATCTGCAGAAATCTATCGACCTTTCGCCAACAGAATTTAGTTATCGTGCTTATGGCAACATTGGGCTGATACATTACAAGAATAAAGATTACAATAAAGCATTGGTTGCCTTTGAAAACTCTATCAATAATAATACTGAAGATAAAGCTGATATTTACTTTTTTCGTGGCGAAACTTATACAGCTCTTGAGAACTTCGACGCAGCTATATCCGACTACCAAGCAGCCATTGAGCGATTCAATAATTATGCTCAAGCCTATCAAGGCTTAGGTTTTGCCTATTACAAAATCGGGGATATTGAAGAAGCCCGTCAGGCAATAGAAAAAGCAGTTGATATTTCGCCGGACAGTTCCATTGCTTATTTTTATCTAGGATTAATAAACCTGGAAGGGAGCCAGGTTGATCTTGCTAAAGAAAATTTCTCGACGGCTACCAAGACAGTCGACTCACTATCAGCAGAAGATAAAGACCTAATCCATGAGCGATTATCAGTTGAGCTTGAGCGTTTTGCTCAGGAAAACCCAAATCAATCACAAAATATTGAAATGCTCCTTGAGCTATTGCCGTAATAACTTGTATGTTATAGCTCTACTTTGCTTAATTCCACTTCAGTTTTATTAGAAGATAACAATGGTTTTGCCTGCCCATTGCTCTCGTAGGTATTTTCGATACGCCCCAAAACTTCGTTCACATCGCCATCGCCTTGAAGGACCCCATGATCAAGCCAAATAGCGCGATTGCATAGCTCTCTAACATCATCAAAATCATGAGAAACAAAAAGGATGGTCACGCCCTCATTTTGCAGTTTGCGAATACGTTTGAGGCACTTTTGTTGAAATTTATGATCACCAACGGCTAAAACCTCATCGACCAGAATAATTTGCGGATCGACGTGGACAGCAACAGAGAAGCCCAACCGCATTTGCATACCCGATGAGTAGTTGCGGATAGGAACATCGATAAACTCCCCGATATCAGCAAAATCGATGATTGCATCCAATTTTTGGGACATCTCGCGTCGGCTCAACCCCAAGATAGAACCGTTGAGAAAGATATTTTCTCGGCCCGATAGATCGGGATGAAACCCTGCTCCTAGCTCCAGCAACGCTGACAGCCGACCGGAAATTGTGATTGTGCCTAAAGTAGGGTCGATGATACGGCTAATCAGCTTGAGCGCCGTACTCTTTCCCGAGCCGTTCGTGCCAACGAGAGCGACGGTTTCGCCGGCGTTGATAGTAAAACTGACATTATCCAAAGCCCAAAAGCGACGCTTGCCTCGCATCTCTTTGTTGAACATTGATACAAACATTTCTTGTAGGGATCGAACGCGGAGATTTGACAGCTTGAATTCTTTGCTGACATTTTCGAAGGTGATAACAGGACGACTCATATATTAAACCTCTTCGCCAAAGGAACGGCTGTGGCGATAGAAAATTGTGGCTCCAATAAAAAGAACGAGTAAAGATGTAACCAATGTACGCATGAAGAAATAGATATCCGGCGGTGCGCCGCCTTGCCCAATACCATAGAGCGTTATTCGATAATTTTCAATAATTGAAGCCATGGGATTAAGAATACGCGCCCAGCGGGCCACATCGAAACTCATTCCCAAAATCTCATAGTTGTTGGGCAAAATACTAAGCGAGTAAAAAATGGGGGTAACAAAAAACCAGGCCATCATCACGACTTCCATAATGACTTGCGTATCCCGATAAAAAACGTTTGCCGTAGCCATAATCAGGCCGAAGCCAATGGTAAAAGTAACCTGCACGGCAATAACCAACGGCAAAAGCAATACCCACGGCGTAAACGGAATTTGAAGGAGCAAAATAAAAGCGAAGAGAACGATCAACGCGATAAGAAAATTAACCATGTTGGCCAAAACAACCGAGATAGGCAAGATCTCACGCGGAAAATAGACTTTATTGACTAACGATGAATTATCGACAATGCTGCGAATCGAGCCATTGATGGAAGCCAAGAAAAAATTCCAAGGCAGGATGGCACAAAGCACAAAAACCGGAAAATTAGGCACCTTAAAGTGGGGAGTCATCACCGTAAAGACCAATGTGAAAACCATCATCATCAGAATGGGATTGAATAATGACCAAAATATACCCAAGACCGAATTTCGATAGCGCACTTTTAAGTCGCGCACAACCAAATTGCGAATGAGTTCGCGATAACGCCACAAATCGATTAGTCGCTCGATCGTACTGACGATCATATAGCGGAATCGAGACAACATTGACAACTGCTGATCAGCTGCAATAACTAATACCGCATCATTTCTTTCAACGGTAACCATACTCTACTATCCTCAACAAATTACCATTTTCATAAAAAATCAGCGCCGCGAAATTCAGGAGCGCTGACCTCGTTTCAAAAGATACGCTATTCTATCATAATTCCGGTCAGCCCAAAAGTTTTCTCGTAAGGGCGGAATTTTCTGTGAAAAAACGCAAGGAAAAAAGCATTTTAACAAAAGCATTGAACAAAATCCTAAAATTCAAAATGTGAATTTTAGGGTTGAGAGGTGATACATGTATTCGGATAGAGTAAAGCGCACTCGGGTGCTTGAGGAATAACTCGCATTTACGTTATGCTGACACCATTGTCATCACTATAGCCTATCTTTCGGTAGGTGACAGTGGATGCGCTCTTTGATAAGCTAAACCTATCTATTCTCAAATTGCAAAAAGCCGTGAGGTCATCATGCGCTGCCCTAAATGTAATTATTCATCGTTTAATCCTTTTGCACCTTGTCAAATCTGTCATTATAGCGGCAATACGCTTTTATTAGAGGAGCTTTCTCACATTCAATGGTTGGCCGAAGAAAACTTTATTTGGTCAGCTCTGGATCGTCCTTCTAGAGAGAAGGTTCAAACTCATTATGATACCCGCAAAAAGGGAATCGAAATTGAGTTAGGTGTACGACGCCCTCCCTTTGCAGAACATGAAGTTGCTGAGGCGCGGGTTCAGTTATTTTTGTATCATTCTTTAATGGAGCGTCTAGAGGAGTGGCTAAAGGCCGGTTATATCGCTCTGGCAGCAATGCAACCTTTTATAGCAGAAACCCAAGAGAATATTAACGAAATTGTAGAGCGATTAGACGAGCCGGATGTCTCTGCCCAACAAAATTCAAAGCAAAGTCAACTTAGGCTTGTCAATTTTCTAATTGACTCAATCGAACGGTTAAGGAAAAGCAGTGCTTTTGTCTCTCAAGAAAGAGAAAATAGAGTTCTCTTGCCGCTATTAGCCGAACAAACCCAGCTTGAAATCCAACTGGGCCTTCGAGCGAAGCCTCAGCCGGAACCTATTGTATCCTCCTTTATAGCTCCACTTACTGATACTTTGGGCAAATCCCAGGACGGTGGTGAGGAGGTGACAGAGCCAGTTGCCCCCTCAGTAGAGCACTCTTTGGAACCTGAGGTTCCACGACCTCCCTTACGTGATAGACTTTGGAAGGCTCTCCTATCGGAAAAAACATTACAAGGGATGCTCTTTTTGGGTATCTTTCTTTTATTTTCGGCAGCACTCTCTTTTGTGGTCTGGGGCTGGAAAGATTTCTCGGCTCCCCTACGCGTGGCTATTCCGACATCGTTCACAGCATTCTGTTTTGCTATTGGCTGGTATGTTCGCACAAAAACGCCGATGTATCGATCCGGCATTGCGCTGAGTGCGATAGCCGCTTTGCTGGTACCTATCGATTTTTACACCGTCTACGTTAACTTTCCCTTTCCCGGTGAGGCATGGCCTACCTTCTGGCTTATTACCTCCATAGTTAGTTTGTTGGTTTATGTGATAACGACATATCTCATCCGCAGTCGATTTTTTGGTTATCTGGTGGGTACGGCAGCGGGCAGTACAGTTTTAGCTTTGATTCAAGTGGGTCATCAAATGTTCGGACTGTCGCTTGATTGGCGCAGCGCCGGTCTTTCGGGGTTAGCGTTATTGCTTACGGCAGTTGGAATCTGGATGAGGGATGCCTCTTCGCAAACTGATACCCGAAGTGTACGAAACGTATTTTCCTCTTCTTTTGGCTATCTCAGTCTACTGACGATGGGCGTTATTTTACCACTCTCATTTAGCTTACGTTATCTTCAACGCGATGGTTTTGATACATTACATCTTGCTTTAGTCATCAACTGGTGGCTGGGCTGTGTTACTTTTGGATGGGGGGCCGTAGCGCATCGAAGCCGATCATTGGGGATTGTGGCTGCGGGCGCACTTCCCATTAGTTTGTATTTAACGCAAGATTATGTACTCCATTGGATGGGAGCAAGCTCGGCCTGGCAGGCGTCTGGATGGGCGGGGCTTGTTCCCCTCTATTTCATTATTGCAAAAAAATTGGAAGAACTTTCAGATCCTGTCTTTCAGTATCATCGACAGACAGCCATACGAAGTGGCGTAGTACTACTCGGTATTACTGCCGTGTGGCCGCTACTTCAAATCAACAGTTATACGCTACCGGCGGCCTACACTCACGCCGTATTGGCAGCCGCTATACTTCTTGCTACCTGGCTGTGGCAAAATCCTTCGTTATTGTATGGAACCTCTGCGTTTGCCTTCTCGGCGACAACGTTTGCTATGACGGCGCTTAATCTCGACGTAGCTCAGCTTAGTGTAGGCTGGGAAACATTGGCCATTGGTCACATTATTCTCGCTCTACGTTTTGGAACCCGGGTTCCAACAAAAGCCTTCGCACTGCCTCTTGTGAGAGTCGGTTATGGGATTGCGGCCTTAAGTATGCTTCCTCCCATTTTCCCCCTTCATAATGGATTACTTACCTATGCATTAAGTAACTGGATTCTTTTGACCGGCTGGGGTGCGTGGTTAGCCTATCGATGCAGTCCAGGGTTTGATAGTTTTGACCGGAAAGGTAAACCGTTTTTTCACGGGTTTACTGCTTTAGCTTTACCGCTTTGGCTTTGGATTTTCTCTCGCAATTTCTCTTTACCGACCATTGTACTTCCTGTCTCCTTGGCCGTGCTTGCCTGGCTAATGGTCGTGTTAAGCCATCGCCTAAAACAAATCAACTCCGCTTATCAGTGGCCCTGGTATGTAATTGGTCTGTCAGTTAGCGTTATGGCTCCGATTATTGCATTTGTCTCTGCACCGACCGGATTTGCTCCGGCGCTTACGCTCCTCTTGAGTGGATCACTTTATTTCCTAGATGCTCACCTCAACCATCATGCGAAAGCACTAGCCGTAGGCGGATTAATAACGGCTTGGGGCTACCTGCTTTTTCTGGAACAATTCATGCTGGTAGCTGGAGCTATCAATGTGGGGTTAACCCTGCTCACCGGATTTTATCTTGGTCTTGGTTACGTCATTGAAAGAAAAAGATTATCACTTTACAATCAGCAATTTTTTACTCCGCTCTATCTAGTAAGCCACCTTTTGACCTGTTACATCTTGGTACGCATTTACCAGCCAATTGTTATCGATCAACTCCTGTTAGGAGAATCCTGGACGACAGAAATAGGTTTATGGGGAGCTGCCGCACATTATCTACTAGCGATAATTTATGGTACGTGGTCTATACATAGGCATCGAGAAAGATGGGGACACGGGGCCATATGGTTATTTGCTCTAGGGAGCAGTTTCATCGCGATTACGGTTAGTACCGGCAGTGGCGTTTCAGCCGTTGGTTTTGCTCTGCTGGCGACGGCTTTGGTTGTAACTGAACGGGGATTAAATTTGCTAAGGCACCGTACATCATTACCTCGCCATAAACGCGAGATCGTTAGAGTTGTCTGGTCACTGTATCGACGACCTTTACTCATCGCCGGATGGGTGATCTCAGCCGGTACAATTGGAATAGCCCTGCTGCGGAATCTGTGGTGGCTAGGCGGTGGCCAAAGTCAACAAATTTGGGCAGCGGTGGCTCTACTGCTGATTACCGCACTCTATGCGATTTCAGCCCGATTATTCCGTCGGTCGCTTTTTGTATGGCTTGCAGCAGCCCTTATCTTTGCTCCCTGGACGATTCTAACGCATTTAGGATGGTTGACCCCTTATCGACCCACTCTGCCTGCTTACGGGCTAAGCTGGATGATTCTCGCCGGCTTACTCCTGTTTGTCGGTCACTTTCTGGAGGCAAAGAAGCTTCCTACCTATGCCTTACCGATGAGAAGTGTAGCACATTTACTGACACCATTTTCTCTTCTGTGGGCAGCGTTTGATATTGAAATCGCGTGTCTGACGTTGGGTTTGGCAATCGGGTTCTACACAGGAGCCGCTTGGCGAGATCACGCAAAGCTTCCGTTAAATACAAGCCGCTCGGCCATAGTATGGCGAACGAAATTCATTTACCCTATTGGCGGGTTATTTCCCATTTGGTCTATCTATGTGATGGCCTGGCTATTACCGTTAGCCCCATTAGAATTGTATGGCTTACTACTCACGCTATTCGGCCCGCTAGGATTGATTGCTGGTCGATGGCTTCGGCACCGGGCGCGTTATCCTCAAGCGGCTCCGGTTTATGCCTTTCCCGCTTACTTGGTTACTTACATAACCCTTGCTATGGGAACACTGCTGGTCGCACGAGAACCGGCTCTGTTGGCCTTTGTAATATTGTTTGATGCTCTGATGATGATCATCTCAACACGATTGTTTAAACAACCGGTATGGCTCTATCTAGCAACAACGTTTACCGCTTTGTCACTCTTGTTAGCGCTGCAGGAAAACCACTGGATGTTTGATCGCCTGGGTTGGTGGTTAATCGGTTTGGCCTCGATTTACCTGATGCTGGCTTGGAGTCTCAAACGCATCCGATTAGAGCGTTATAGTCGTCCCCTTCTAGAAGCAGGATTGCTTTTTACTCTGCTCAGCCTTGTTCCCTCAAGCTTCGACGAAACCGGAGCGATGTGGGGATATGGCGGAGCCACACTCGTATATATTATCGCCGCCTTCTGGCTGAGGCAACCACTATTTTTATTTTTCGCCTGCCGATTCAGTGTGGTTCCCTATATCGTCATCCTTCACAACACACCGCTAGATACCGACTACTATGGATTAGGCATATTCCCTCTAGCCATTTTAGCCCTCGCAGCCGGAACGTGGCTCGACCGGCACTTCGGTTCCATTGACGATTTTCCGTGGTCAAAGCCGAAGCAATGGTTCTCTGCCCTCATCCTACGAATATGTACGTGGTGGGCGCTTCCTACATACGGGTTGGGATTAGGGCTAACGACTGTTGCCCCATTTTTATACGAATCTCGACCCGGTTTGATGGCTCTTATGTTCATTTTGCAAATGGCTATTTTTGGATGGGCATTGTACCGATTCCGGCTTCTCATATGGCTGATACTGACAGCTATAGCCGGGCATTTGGCTATCGTTTTTGCACTCGATTCGATAGCTTGGTGGATACAGGCAAATTCCGCTCAAGCGTGGTTAGGCTTTTTACCGGTCACCATCGTCACTTTATCAGTCGCGATACTCCTCGACCAGAAAAGTTTGCAACGAAAAGGATGGGCACAATCTTTATACCTGCTTACATTCCTCGATATTGCTATGGGTCAATGGATTAGCTTCAACGGAACATGGCCCGGTGTTCTGGTTTCACTCGCCCATACCCTATTACTGGGAGTTATAGCCTCGGCACGTCTATCAAAACCCTTAACTTATGTCACGATGATCGGAGGATTATTGACGGTTGGGCAGGGGATCGCAGCCTGGTCAAAACCGCTCGAAACGGTGCCGATTGCTTTCGCACAACTGTCGCTGCTCTATGGCTTGGCTGGATACGGTCTTACCCATATCC
>JAGRBZ010000146.1 GCA_020433805.1 Anaerolineae bacterium | reverse complement strand
CAATTTTATTATTGTATTCGTGTACATTTGTGTAATGCGTGGTTAAAACAGTTTCCCCATCGCATGGACCCAGTGCCAGTAACACCATCAACCCGAAAACAATGTAAACAAGGAGTTCTTTATTTATGTTGCTTAAATATTTCTACGACGACAAAATCGCTCACGCTTCCTATATGGTCGGTTGCCAGGCTACCGGAGAAGCCTTAATTGTTGACCCCGGTCGCGATATTGCGCCCTATGTAGCTTTTGCCGAAGAGAACGGCATGCAAATTATTGCCGTAACGGAAACCCACATCCATGCCGATTTTGTCTCCGGCGCTCGGGAGTTGGCCGAGCAAGTTGGGGCAAAACTCATTCTTTCGGACGAGGGCGACAAGGATTGGAAATATCAATATCTTGCCGAATACGATCACGAACTGGTCTACGACGGCACGGTCTTCAAAATCGGCAACATCAAAATCGAAGTCATGCATACCCCCGGCCACACCCCCGAACATATCTCGTTTCTCGTGACCGACACCGCCGGCGCGGATCAACCCATCGGCATTTTTACCGGTGATTTCGTCTTTGTTGGCGATATTGGCCGCCCCGACTTACTGGAAGAAGCAGCCAAAATTAAGGATACGGCTGAACCGGGCGCACGCCAGATGTGGCAATCGCTCCAACGGTTTAGCCAACTGCCCGATTATCTCCAAGTCTGGCCGGCTCACGGGGCAGGCAGCGCTTGCGGTAAAGCCTTGGGCGCTATTCCGTCCAGCACCGTGGGTTACGAGAAGCTGTTTAATTGGGCCTTCCAGCATGAGGATGAAGATGAATTTGTGAAGGCGCTGCTGGCCGGACAACCTGAGGCTCCCAAATATTTCGCGATGATGAAAAAGCTGAATAAAGAGGGGCCGGCCGTGTTGAACGGTTTACCGCAGCCGGAACAGCTCGATGCAAAACAGTTGAAATCGGTTTTAGCAGAAGGGTTAAAGGTCATCGACACCCGCTCTCAAGAGCTTTTCGCGGCTCAGCACATTCCCGGCACGCTTAATATTCCCTTGGACCAATCATTTACCAATTGGGTCGGCTGGCTGCTCGATTACGAACAGCCGTTTTATCTCATCATCGACTCAGCCTCAATCAACGAAGTCGTACACGACCTTATCTACATTGGTTTGGATAATCTGGGGGGCTATTTCGATCCGGAGGTTGTTGAAAGCGCGTCAGAAACCCAATGCTATGCCTCTGTCAAACCCTCTGATATTGCCGAACAGGTACTCGATGGCGAAGTTGTTGTTTTGGATGTGCGTGCCAAGAGTGAGTGGGAGGAAGGCCATATTCCCACCGCGCACCACATTATGCTGGGCTACCTGCCCGACCGCGTTCAAGAACTGCCAACCGATAAGCCGATCGTAGTTCACTGTCTTTCCGGCAGCCGATCGGCCATTGGGGCCAGTCTGCTGCAAGCCAAAGGCATCGAGAATGTTATTAACTTAGACGGCGGCTACACCGAATGGGCAGCAGCCAACCTGCCCATCGTACGAACGTAGCGCGTTTGTTGAACAAAAAAGCGAAATGCTCATTTTTTCCCAGCGAACGCTTCACGGCTTGAAATGTTTGAGGGATTTCTCCGCCTCCGGCTACGAAATGACAGTTGCGACTTTAATCATCGAACTCAGGTTATTAGGCTAAAGGAGATTGAAGACTGGAGATTGAAAAATTTCTAATCCAATCTCCTAATCTCCTTATCTCTAAATCTCCCGCTTTAGAATTACTGAATATCTATCAGTTCAACCTCAAAAATCAGGGTTGAGTTCGGCGGAATAGCATCACCGGCTCCATTTTCACCGTAGCCCAGATCGGCGGGAATAACAAGCTGTCGTTTACCGCCAACCTTCATCGACGCCACACCTTCGTCCCAGCCGGGGATAACCTGGCCAACACCGACCGGGAAGGAGAAGGTGCGACCGCGAGACAGCGAGCTGTCGAACATAGTGCCGTCCTCTAACCAACCGGTGTAATGGACGACCGCCATCTGCCCTGACTCGGGCGAAGCGCCGGTTCCTTCTTCAATAACATAGTATTTTAATCCACTGTCGGTCGTGGTATAGTCGGCTTCAGGAACTTCCATTGGAGCCTCAGGTGGTGGCGGGGGTGCCGGCGCGACCGAAACTAGCTCGACGTCGAAAATTAGCGTGGCATTGGGCGGAATAACACCGCCTGCGCCCTGTTCACCATAGGCCAGATCAGGCGGGATGATAAGACGAGCCTTGCTGCCCTCTTTCATCAAAGCAATTCCTTCATCCCAACCGGGAATCACTTGCCCTTTCCCTAACGGGAACTCAATGGGTCGGCCACGGTCATGCGAGCTGTCAAAAACCGTGCCATCTTCTAGCGTACCGGTATAGTGAACTTCAACCAGGCTGCCCTCACCGGGGCTTTTACCAGTTCCTTCTTCTAAAATAACATACTGCAAGCCGCTAGAGGTGGTCTGAACATCCTCCATATCCGAAGCAGCGCTGGCGTTCACTGATTCTTCCGAGGTCGAGGCCTCAACGGCCTCAGTAGGGGCCTCCGCATCAACCGTGGTTTCTGTGGTCGCTTCGGCAACCTCCGGCTGCTCGGTTGTTGCTCCTCCACACGCGGATAGAAAAGCAAGCACCCCTATAAAAAATAAATATCGCAATTTCAAGTAAGCCTCCTAAAATTTCGTTGATTAACTTTTGTATACTACACGTAATATGAAATCATAGTCGAAACTTTAATATTATCCAATTTATAGCGCATCAACTCCGCCTGACCCGCTTTTGCCAGCCAATGTAACCTCATTTACAATCACCGTTATGACAAAATCGGTTGGCCGGATAACCGTCCCGGCCCTGCTTATTCTCTTATTTGCCTTTGCTCTGCGGCTGTACCGGCTTGATTTTCAAAGTATCTGGTGGGATGAAGGGCACAGCATCTTTGTAGCCTCACACCCGATTGCTGCTATTCCAACCTTGCCGGCAATGGACGTGCACCCACCGGCGTACTTTAACCTGCTGCATTTATGGATGACCATTGCCGGTCAGAGCACGTTTGCACTGCGTTACCTGTCCGTCATTTTCAGCCTCTTCACCGTCGCACTACTGTGGCGTTTTGCTCGATTACTAATAAACCGCTCGAAGCGTCCGGCCATACTCACCGCCCTTTTGGGAGCGCTCTCACCGTTGTACGTAGCCTATGCTCAAGAGGTTCGCAGCTATGCTATGATAACCTGCTTGGCTTTGGCCGCCACATTTGTTTTATGGCGACTACTCCTGCCTGGTCATCAACGCGATACCGGTCAAAAACGAAGCGCGTTGCTTATTATCTATGTTGTATTAACCGCCGCCTGCCTGTATACCCATTATTTCACCCTTTTCCTGCTTCTCTTTCATAACCTCTTCTGGTTAATCTGGCTTCTGCGTGGCAAGCTCGTTCGCCAATATGAAACCAAAACGATGGTCGTCCACGCCGGATTATGGATTGGCTCACAAATTGGCATCGTACTCCTCTTTATACCCCAGCTATTCCTTGCAACTCGACAGATAACTGACTACACGAATCCAAACCTGGCACCGCCTGGCCTGACCGATTTTATCCTGCGCAGTTGGCAAGCTTATAGCGTCGGCTTAACCGTCGAACCCTCGCTCGCTCGTTGGGATATGGCACTTGCTGCCGGAGTTTTAATGATGTGTGGGGCTATAATCTTCTTTACCCCGTCCTCTAAATTACGTTTGCAACTCATACTCCTTTCGCTCTGGTTTCTTGTCCCCTTGATTGCTTACTATGTTGTTTTACAGCGCCAACCCTCGTTCGAACCGCGCTATCTGATGCTGATCACCCCCAGTTTGTTTTTATTGTGGGGCTGTGGTCTGGAAAGTATGGCGTCAAAGTCTTTCATCGCACGCCTCGCTGCTTATCTGTTTTCTTTTCTACTTATCATGTCCTTTGTCGTTTCTTTGCACAGTTACTACACGAATATTTCTTTCTTCAAAGACGATTCGGCCGGTGTAGCCAATTGGCTGGCCTCGGAAGCCAAATCAAATGATATTATCTATGTCGATGTCCCCCATCCGTTCCACTACTACGCCGAGCAGGATAATATTCCGGCACCAATTCACTATCTCTTTGTCGATGTTCATACCGCCGCTGATCGTCTCAACACCGAAGCCGCCGGACGCGATCGCCTGTATTGGATCACCTGGCGCGGCAGCGATACGGACCCGCGCGGCATTATCCCATTTTTGGCCGAAAAAACAGGAACCCTGGTTAATCAGCGCGACTTTCGGGGCTACCATGTTCAATGGTACGATTTGCCTGACGACGCTGAATTCAGTTTGCCTACAACACTAAACCCGGTTCAAGCTACTTTTGGCGATGTTTTACAACTTGATGGCATTGCCTTAAGTAAAACTACAACACCCGGCGAACCCGTTTGGGCGACTCTTCATTTTACGCTGCTGCAAGAAACATCCGTCAACTACAAAGTCTCGCTGCGACTGCGGGCCGAAGACGGCAGCATCGTAGCCCAAATTGATCGCGATCTCCTCAATGATCGCCATTTTCGGACGGCCGATTGGCCCCTCGACGATCCGGCGCTTAACCAGGCCACCAACGTCTATCTGCTGTCACTGCCGCCCGATCTTCCGGCGGACAACTACCGATTGGAAGCCGTGGTTTACAATGCCGAGCCGCCTTACCCCAGCGAAGGCGTTACCGGATTGGAAAGTACGGACGGTGTATCGGCCCTTATCGGCCATGTTAAAGTTTTTGAAGCAACGCCTTAACTGTGATACAATGCGTGGACGTTAACCTCATCTATGGAGACCGAAGCGATGTTTTGGTGGCAAAAACCTGATCCTCCTGAACCAACCGAACAGCCCGGACCAACTGAACGAGCCGAGCAGCCCCCGACATCGCTATCGCCTCAACCGCTCAAACCTTTCATTCAACAGCTCTATGAAGATGAGAGCCTTACCGGTGCGCTGACCGACAATGATGCGAAAATGCTGTTAGCCTGGGGGCAAGCACAACTCGAACGGCTGGCCGATGAATCGCCCCAAGTCGATCTGGATCAGGCGACGCAAAACTTACGGCGGCTGCTCAAAACCATCAACCAACTCATCGCAAAACGCTCCGAGCTATCCGACACCGATTTTCTTGGGCGGTTGCTGACGCTGGCCGAACAGTGGAGCGCATTTTCCGACTGATACGCAATAGCAAAGGCTGTCTAGATATTGAAATCGGCCCCAACCTTACCGTCAACATGGGAGCGTAGTCCGGAACGCAGCTAATAAGACGCTCACACCTTCTACCGTCTCTAATAAAGAAACACCGCTGTAATCACCTTCACATTGAACTTCCTGTAAATAAGGAGAGAGACTAACGTGACGAAGAAAAGAAAATCCAGTTCCAGAAAGCGAACGAGCAAAAAGAAGTCAAGCTTTAGTCTACGAGCACTTATTGTATTGCTAATTCTCGCCGGGTTGCTCTTTGTGGGTGAACGTTTCAATCTATTCAAGGTCGATTGGGAAGTGCTGGTTGAAGGTGGCGATCTGGAAGATGTCATTTACTCGCCGCCGGTTGAAGTCGAACCGATCAGCGGTGAATGGTATCAGCTTTACTTTACCAGCCCGCAATATCCTGATGAAGAGCGAACCCGAGTATATACGATGGTCGATGGGCTGCTAAAAGCGATCAACAACGCCCAAAATTCAATCGACATGGCTATTTACGAACTTGAGCTTGATCTGGTTGCCGATGCCCTTCTCACGGCCAAGGCGCGGGGGGTAAAGGTTCGGCTGGTAACCGATACAGATGAAATAGAAACACTCGACGCGCTTATTCGCCTCAAAAAGGAAGGTATTCCCATTGTTGATGACCAGCGCGGCGCGATTATGCACGACAAGTTTGTGATTATCGACGGCCAATCGGTCTGGACCGGCTCTTGGAACTTTACCTCTAACGACACCTTTCGTAACAACAACCACGCTATCTTCATTCAGGAGTCGCATCTGGCCGAAAACTACACCACCGAATTTGAAGAGATGTTTGTGCGCCACGAATTTGGCCCGACCTCAACCGCCAATACGCCGAACCCGCAGATAAAAATCGGCGATACGCTGGTTGAAACCTGCTTTGCTCCGGAAGATGAATGTGGCGACAAATTGGTTGAATATATCGAAGATGCCCAAGAGAGCATTCGTTTTATGGCTTTCTCTTTTACCCACGAAGCTATCGGCGCGGCGGTTGAAGAGCGGGCCAGGGCCGGCGTACAGGTTCGCGGCATTTTTGAAACGCGCGGCTCCGAAACGGAATACAGCGAATACGGACGCCTGCTGCAGCAAAATTTAGACGTGGTGCAAGACGGCAACCCCTATACGCTGCACCACAAAGTTTTTATAATCGACAACCAAATTGTAACGATTGGTTCTTTTAACTTTAGTGACAATGCCGATAACTCGAACGATGAAAATATGCTCATCGTCCACAGCCCGGAAATTGCGGCTGAGTTTGCAAAAGAATTTGACCGAAATTACACTTTGGCGCAGAATTCAACACCATAACAATAGATGTTACGTAGTTTTGGGCACATAAAGCCAGGTGACAGTCACTTGAAGCACTAAAAAACGACCTTTCTGAAGTAAAATACACTATTCATGGTCAATAAGTGACTGTCACCTTTTGAACTGCGTAACTCATAACAATTTGATTACTTTTGAGAGAGGTTAGCAATGGCCGCAACCATAACAGAAAAACCTGTAATTGACCGAGAAACCATCGACGATGACCAATCGAATGTGCCTTACGATCCGGCCCAGGTTAAGGTCGACTACAAGCCCTTTTCCATTTTTCAAGTGATGCGCAAAGTTCGGCTCGATGAAATCAACCTGCACCCCGATTTTCAACGACGGCTGGTTTGGGACAAAACCCGCCAAAGCCGCTTGATCGAATCGATTCTCATTAATATACCGCTGCCCGCATTTTATCTGGATGCCACCACCGCCAATCATTGGGTGGTGGTCGATGGCTTGCAGCGGCTGTCGACCTTGGATCGATTTTGCAATGAAAACGAATTCCGGCTGCAAGGTCTGGAATTTCTAAAGGATTTAGAGGGCAAGACGTTCGACGAGTTACCTCGGGCTTACCAGCAGCAAATTGAAGAAACCCATCTCAATCTATATATCATCCAGCCCGATGTTCCCGACGAGGTTAAATTCACCATTTTTTATCGCATCAATACCGGCGGCATCGTTTTAACCCGACAAGAGATTCGACACTGTCTCTTTCACGGTCCGGCCACCGAATTTCTTAAAAATCTAGCCGAAGCCAAAAAGTTCGAAATCGTCACGACCAACTCCATCCCAACCAAGCATATGGACGACCGCGAATGCATTTTACGCTTCTTCGCCTTCTACCTAACTTCCTATACCGAATACCAGAAGAGCAATTTTGACTCCTTTCTGGCCCAAACCATGCGCCGCATCAACAGGATGGATGATGAGGCGCGACGTGAACTCCGCGAGCAATTCTTTGAAATGCTCAATCGGGCCAGAACCGTTTTTGGCCCTTATGCTTTCCGCAAGATATATGAAGTGGACGGCAAACGCTATCCCATTAATAAATCGCTCTTTGAAGTATGGGCCGTGACGCTGCTTACATACGATCTCGACCGGCTCGGCGAGCGAAAAGATGACATTATTCGCGCCTTTGTGCGCGTTATGAATGAAGACGACGATTTCAATAAAGCCATTTCAACCAGTACCGGCAGCATTAAGAGTGTTCACAAGCGCTTTAGCACTATCGAGGCGCTGTTGGCAGACGTGATGGCTTAAAAGCCAAATTTATGCTATCAAAAATTCGCATTAACCATATCATTCGCTCGACCGGCATTTTGATGGCGGCCTTTTTGGCGAACAAGATTCTGGCTATCGGGCGACAGATTGTTATTGCCCGGGCCTTCGGCACCGGAGCCGAATACGATGCTTTTGTAGCCGCCTTTCGCCTGCCCGACATTCTCTTTTTGCTTATCTCCGGCGGCGCATTAGGCACGGCTTTCATCCCCATACTCAGCGAACGGCTGACTAAGCGACCCGCCGATGACCCTGACGGCTGGCGGCTGACCAGCGGCGTGCTCAATACGCTGCTGCTGGTGGTCATCGCCATCTCCATTATAATGGCCCTCTTTGCCAATCCACTGGTCGAGTGGATCGTGGCACCCGGCTTTAGCCCTGAGATTCAAGACCTTACGGCCAACCTCATGCGGTTGACCCTCATCTCCACGATTATTTTTAGCGTGAGTAGTCTGGTTGGGGCAGTACTGCACACCCACCAGCATTTTATTCTGCCGGCCATTGCCCCCCTCATTTACAATATTGGTATTATGGCCGGTGCGCTTTTTCTGGTTGATGACTTTGGCGTGTACGGGCTAATCTGGGGCGCGATTTTGGGATCCCTGGGCCATTTTCTGATTCAGGTGCCGGGACTGCTGCGCTACGGCGTTCGATACCGGCCTATCTTTGCCTGGAATGATCCCGATTTGTGGCACATCGCTCGCCTCATGGGGCCGCGTGTTTTGAACATTGTGGTCATTCAAGTCAACTTTATAGTGATGTTCAATTTGGCCTCGCGACTGGGAGAGGGCAGCGTATCGGCCTTGGATTACGGCTGGGACTTAATGCAGATGCCGCAAACCATTATCGGTTCGGCAATCGGGATTGTGCTGTTTCCGACGCTATCGGAGTTGGCGGCGCGGAATGATATCGCCACGTTGCGGCATACGCTGGCCCAAACGCTGCGCATTATGCTGGCGCTTGCCATTCCGGCGATGGTCGGCCTGATTGTGCTGGGTCGCCCCATTATTCAGGTCATGTTCGAACGCGGCGAGTTTGGCCCTGACTCGACGGCGGCCGTGTATCAATCGCTGCAATTTTGGGCGCTGGCTCTTATCGCTCACTGTGCGCTGGAAGTTGTCAACCGGGTTTTCTACGCCCAAAAAGATACGATTACGCCGTTTCTTAGCTCGGTGGTCAGTATGATCATCAATCTTGGATTGGCGCTGCTGCTGTATCAACGGCTTCTGGCCGGTGGTTTAGCATTATCGAACGGGGTGGCTGTGACGGTTGAAGTATTGATTATGCTGGTCATCGCCCACTATCGGCTCAACGGCGTGGAGGCCGGGTCGATAGCCAATACGCTGCTGCTAACGCTGCTGTCAGCCGGAGCCATGGGCGGCGCGGTTTGGGCCTTTATTACGTTCTTTCCGATGCTGTCGCCCATTTTTATTGCGGCATTTGGCGGAATTATTGGGGTAGCAACGTATCTTTTGGTTGGGTTGGCTGTTGGCGTAAAAGAAATACGGTTAATTCCCCGCCTGGTCGGGCGTGGGGCTTAAACTAACGCACATAAATCGGGTTGGTGAAGACCCAGCCCCGTACCTCGCCCCAATAGCGGCGGTAGGCCTCGACTCGATAAACACCCGGCTCCTGACTGTGCCACTGTAATTCCCGGCCAAATTCCTCTGCAATACAGCGCCCATCTTTGATCAACCGGAGGTGAGCGGGATGGGGGCTGGCGACACACAGTTCGACAGCACCGTCCAAGGTGAGACCATCGCCCATTATCGCCTTTTGAGCGCCGCTTGTTCCGAAAAATTCAAAGCCGCGAGGAGAAATCGCTTGACTATTGCCGATAAAGCAATGTCCGGCGCTAAGGGCGTTGTAAATCTGTCGGCGGGCGGCGTCGATGTCTGAGGCTAACGGTTCGGAGATAAAAATGTGGGTGTTAACGGCCCTAAAGAGAAACTCATACGAATACACCATGCGGGTAAACGGACCCAGGGAGAATGACATGGCGTGGGCATCGGAGCCACCAATCGCAACAACCTGTCGCCCGGTAGCCAGCAGTTCATCCCATTTAGCCAACACTTCCGGAAAGGGTGCGCTAAGAACCCAGTTGGGGATGTAGGCCCCTAGCACGGCCCGAAACCACAGCGTACGTAAACGCCATTTGACATCGGTCATTGCGTTCCACAGTTCGATGCCGGTGTAGCCGTCAATATCCCAAGTAATCCAGGGATACGTTTGGGATGCGGCCCGTAAACCCGGTCGCTCTAAAGGATGCGCCAAAAATGTCAATCCCCCGGACTGCATGACATCATCGATTAGCCGCTGCGGATCAGACGCGATGCCGTTGAGATCGCGGCTCACAAAATGACAGAGCATGTGGTTTAGCTCCGGCTCAAGGGCTTGATCGTTAATTTCCTGCCCCATCAAGCGCAGTAGATCACGGCCGGTAGCCGGATCGCGATACCAGCCCTTAATGCCATCGACCCAAATATTATGATCCGTATAGACGATAAAATCTAAGCCCGCGCGGGCTGCCGCAGAAGCGACTTCATCGTGGGTGCCGGTGCCGTCTGAGGCGACGGTGTGCAAATGGAGGTTTCCTACAATTTCTGGCATTTGTTTTGTTTACATCGGCTGCCGGGTGGATTGGGCTGCCGCAAGTTGGTTGATTTGCTGCCCTAAATCCGTAAGAATAGTGTGATAGGGTTCGGTTAGGGCAGGGTTGGACACGGTGCTGAGATTATGCTTCAACAACAAAGCAGCGGTCTGCGCCGTACTGGTCAAAAGATAAACGGCAATTTCCAGATCATCTTTAAGGCTGGCATAGGTCATCGGTCGAAAATCTTGCAGCTTTTCAGCTGCTTCTAAGGAAAGTTTAGCAATTTCAACCGCATAATCAAATAGAGCATTTTGGTTACCATTATCAGCCGCAGGCGGATTATCGGTACGTCCGGTTGAAATATCTTGATTAGACCATTCTAACAGCGTAGATTTTATATGGGCCAACTGCTCGATGCGGGTTGTTACATCTTGCCAGTCCAGTTTATCGACTTGATTATCTAAGCTAATTTGGACACAAGCTTCAGCCAGCGCGGCCGCTTGCGCTGCCATAACCGCGATAACGGAGCCTGTCATAGGGTAGTATTGGTCGCTGATGCCATCGACATACTGTCGGACGGTTTTATCGATGAGATGTGAGTCCAAGATTTTCTCCTGTCGGGATTGAATTGAGATGGAAAGTTTGACTGACTTAATGAATGGTTTGATTTTACAAGAGTATTCTAACAAGTACAAATGGGCTAATCTCAAGTACAAATGGACTAATTAAAATTTAATCAATTGTGATATTTGTCTCTAGACCTGAACCCATTTATCCGCTATAATATCAAAGCTTAGACAAATAACCTTAACAGTTAAATTGTGGGTGCACATTAGAGGTCTTTTGGGAGGATACTTTATGATGCGTGATGAAAGCTCGCCTCGCGTTCTTTACGTGGAGGATGAGAAGGACTTGCGAGAACCCATATCGCAAATGCTAGAAATTCTGGGCTATACAGTAGATTGTGCCATAAACGGTGCCGAAGGTGTAGAGAAGGCCAAAAGTTGGCGGCCTGACTTCATCCTGATGGATATTCGGATGCCCAAGATTGATGGATTCGAAGCAACCCGTCTTTTACGAAGCAACCCGTCAACAGAAAAAATCCCCATCTTTATTCTATCCGCATACGACGACGCGAAGACACGTGCCCATTGCCGCGAGGTTGGGGCTGACGGCTTCTTTTCAAAACCGGCTGATATTGAAAAGATTGACGCGACAATTCGACGAACGCTACAGATAGTGCCTTGATAGGGTAGTTGGTTGGTTCGTTTGTTGGTTGGTTGGTTGGTTGGATAGGTAGATGGGTGAACTTTTTGGTTGGCAGCAGATTAGTGGGCGACGGGTAACGTAAAGCTAAAGCGTGTCCCTTGACCTACTTGGCTATCGACCCAAATTTGTCCGTTGTGTGCCTCTATAATACGTTTGGCGATAGCCAAACCTAAGCCCGCGCCGCCGGTCTCACGGCTGCGGCTTCTTTCTCCACGAAAAAATTGATCGAAAATATGGGGCAAATCATCAGGATCAATGCCCTCCCCCGTATCGGCCACGTTGACTTGAACACCTTGAGGTACAACCGTTGTCTCTAGCGAGATGGTGCCGTTATCCGGCGTATGGCGGATGGCATTTTGAACCAGGTTATAAGCCACCCGCTGGATTTTATCGAACTCGGCCATAATCATCGGTGCGTCTTCGTAGAAGATGGCTTTGAGAGAGACATTTTTGTTTCTAGCCTGCTGCTGCATCGACTCCAGCACATCAGAGAGTAGATCGTTGATATTTACCGGCTCTAAACGCAGTTGGGTCTGCTCTGACTCCAATTTTGACAGCTCAAAAAGATCATTAATCAGGTTCGACAGATTCTCCGTTTGAGATCGAATGTTAAAATAGTAACGTTTGACCATAGACGGATCGGTTACTACGCCGTCGGCCATAGCTTCAATCATAGCCCGAATTGAAGTTAAAGGGGTGCGTAGATCGTGGCTCACGGCGGCAATCAAATCACGGCGCGCTTGCTCAAGCTCTCGCTGGCGAGCGAAAGAACGCTGTAATTCATCGGCCATCATATTGAAGGCTTCGGCCACGTCCGAAAGCTCGTCGGCTTCGTTCAAATCGACCCGCGTCGAGAAATCGCCGGCAGCAAACTCCTGGGCACCGCGCTGCAATTGCCACAGCGATTGGGTCATACTGTTGGCCAGTAAATAACCAAACGAAGCAGAAATGAGCGCGGCAAAAATAAGCAATAAGCCTAATAAATAAAAGTCGTGTGGAGATACAAACATAAGTCGTGATGTCACATAAATATTAAGAATAGCGATAACAACCCCCAGGCTGTAGGCCAGCAGAATCTTGAGTTTGATACTCCGCAGCCATTTTCGACCCAAAGCAAAAACAAGATAGCCTCCCAACAACGATGGCAAGCTAGACGTTAACAAGAATTGAATAAGATCCTTGAGATCGCTGGTCGGGGCTTGCATAACATAAATTGCAATGATCAACGCCACAAAAAAGGCGATGCCCAGGCCCAAAAGAAGCGGCCAAAACTCTTGTACTTTGTATTTAAGCGCCAACGTTACTTGTCCATTGCAAATTTATAGCCGACCCCCCAAACCGTAAGAATATATTCCGGTTTGGTCGGTCGTTCTTCAATTTTTTCCCGCAGCCGCCGAACGTGTACGGTAACGGTACTGGAGTCGCCAAAAAAGTCATAACCCCAGACGTGATCAAGCACTTGATCGCGGGTGAACACCTGGCCGGGGTGGTTCATAAAAAACCACAGCAGATCAAACTCTTTGGCCGTGAGAACAACCTCTTCATCTTTAACCGACACCTGGCGCGTTTTCGGATTGACCGTAATCTGCCCGATAGTGAGCGGTTGGGCTTGCGCCTCGGTAGTGGCTTTGTTGCTCACCCGCCGCAGCACGGCTTTTACGCGCGCCACCAACTCTTTAGGGCTAAAGGGCTTGGTGACGTAATCATCAGCACCTAATTCCAGGCCATTGATACGGTCCGTCTCGTCGCTTTTGGCCGTTAGCATAATAATGGGAACATTGTAATCGCCCTCGCGCAGCATCCGGGTGATTTGCAGGCCATTGATGGCCGGCAGCATCAGATCGAGCACAATCAGGTCGGGTGTTTTTCGCTCGATGGCCTGGAGAGCGGCGGCTCCGTCACCGGCTACTTCAACTTCGTACCCTTCACGCTGTAAGTAGAGTTCGACCACTTCGCGAATATTCGGTTCATCATCAACCACCAAAACGTGCGGTTTGTTGGACATATCTTTTCCTGTCGTTAAATATCTTCCGCCAACAACGCCTGAATAATTGTTTCCTGCTGATCGTAGCGGCCTTCACCGATGTGAATGTGGCGCACGTTGCCGGCTTTGTCAATAAAATATTTGGTCGGCCAAAAACGCTGATTAAACGGCTTTTTGTAATCGCGCCAGGTTGTCCAATCGTTGTCGATAGCGACGGCGAAAGGCACATCAAGTCGAACCAACGCCTCTTCTACATTATTAAGATCATGCTCAAAGCTAAATTCAGGGGTATGCACACCGATAATTACCAAACCATCATCACGATACTCGTGATGCCATTCCCTCAACGAGGGAATAACGTTAATGCAATTAATTCAGCCATACGTCCAGAACTCAATAATAACTACGTTCCCTTTTAGGCCGGCCAATTTCAAAGGCTCGCTGTTAAGCCATACGTCGTTATTCAACTCGGGCGGCGTGCCTTTAATTTCTAAACTTGCCAGCAGCGCCACCTGCTCGGCTGTGGGTTGAAGGGTATTATTTGCTTCCGGCATGGCGGCAACCGCTTCTGAAACAGCGGGCGGCTCCGCTTGCACGACTTCTTCTACCGGTGCAGCCGGTTGTGCTTGCAGCGAGGCCAAAATCTCAGCCACGCCATCGACATCGTCCGGGACAAACAAGCGCTGACCGATTTCAATCACATCAGGATTGTCGATAGGGGTGTAAGCCGAATCAACCGCTGCTTTGGCATTGGTAACGTCAACAATCGCCTGATAGGCCTGCGCATCGCCATAGAACTTGTCGGCCAACTTACTCAGCCAGTCATCAGCTTGGACAACGTAATCTTGCCCGTAGCTCTCGCCTTCGGGGGGCGGAGCGGCGCTTGCCACTTGATAACCGATCAAAATGGCTACCGCGACAAGCAGCACAGCAACATTGGTGCGATCTAACATCTCTTTCTCCTTTTGCGTATCGACAGAATAAAAACAAGTTACGCTCTAAGTCTAGAGGAGAAATCTTACAATTTTATTGCAGAGTCTGCTTTATTAGGTTAGCTAAACAATGTCATTAAGAAAAGGAGCTTACAGCAGACCTGACAGGTTTTCAAAGGCTTAATTTGGCGTAAGATAGGGACAAATAGCTCTCTAATTACGCTTACCCGGAACTTATAAAACCTGTCAGGTCTCATTTCTCAGCCTTATTGTATCAAAGCGAAATAATTTCGGCGGAATTGGTTTCGGTGTTGTAAATAGCGCAAGTGGGCTTCCCTTTCCAGCCCAAAACTTCACCGGGGTTGATCCACAGGCAATCACCGATGCGTTCTTCGGTTTGCTCGTGGGTATGGCCGGAAAAAACGGCCTGATAATCACCCGTTCGCGCCAGAGCCTTTGCATAGAAGGGATAATGGGTGACAGCCACTTTAACGCCGTCAAAATCGAGTTCGGCATACTCGCCGTGCAGTTTGAGGTTGGGATACTGTGTTTTAGCCACATTGGCGATGGCAAATCGGTCGCCGTCACCATTGCCGAAAACAACATGAATATCACCCTTGAACCCACCGCCTACCACGCGCGATGGAATGGGCGAGCAGAAATCACCACAGAAGATCAGGCTCTCGACTTGCCGATCGTGAAAGACAGCAAGCGCCTTGTCTAGATTTTCAAGATTATCGTGAATATCTGAAAAAACTCCAATGAGCATCAGCACCCTCCTTTAATAATGAACACAAATAACGTTTAGCCTACGACTGATAGAGATAAGGCTAAGGCGGAGGCTAAGGCTAAGCCCGATTTACATTCGTTCCGACGCTCTGCGTTGGAACGCCCTACGGGACGCTGAGTGTCCAAAAGATGCGACAACGCAGAGCATTGTCGCCAGGGAATATAAAGGAATTTATCGGCTCGTTTTCTTTGCTTTTTTCTTAGCCTTCGCCTGATTTACGCCAAGTTGTCTTGCGGCTGAACCGTTACGAAATGAGATTTAATAACCGCTTTCACTTAAGAAGTGTATCGATTCAAAGCGTTGTGGCAAATCCCTTCTTCCCCATAATTAACAGCTTCACCTTGCATCGCCTTCTACAGTCAGTTATCATTAAAGATGCATTCGACTGCACTTTCGGACGCCCAACCATGAACACATGCCTTATTCCAGAAACCTTGCAATGAAGAAAGTGAGATTAAAAACATGGAAGATTTAACGGGTCGCCAATTTGGGCCGTACCGTATCACCGCTCCTCTCGGTGAAGGCGGTATGGCTGCGGTTTACAAAGCCTATCAGCCCAGCGTCGATCGCTATGTGGCGATCAAAGTACTGCCTCAACATTTCGCCAAAGACAAACAATTTGTTCAACGTTTCGAGCGCGAAGCCAAAGTTTTAGCCAAACTTCAACATCCTAATATTTTGCCGGTTCACGATTACGGCCAAAGCGACGGCTACACCTTTATCGTTATGCCGCTGGTCGAAGGCGGCGATTTATCGGAAATGATGCAGGGCCAAAAACTGCCTTCATCAGACGTGATGCGTATTATCTCTCAGGTAGGCGATGCGCTCGATTACGCCCACGCTCAGGGCGTTGTCCATCGCGACATCAAACCCAGCAACATTTTGATGGATGCGCGCGGCAACTGCCTTCTTACCGACTTTGGCCTGGCAAAAATGATAGCCGGAGCATCTGAGAAGCTCACGGGCACAGGTTTTGTGGTCGGTACACCCTCTTACATGGCTCCCGAACAGGGATTAGGCGAACCGGCCGACGGACGAAGCGATATTTATGCTTTAGGCGTTATTTTATACGAACTGATGACCGGCGAGGTGCCTTTCCAGGCCGAAACCCCCATCGCCATCGTGATGAAACATATCCACGATCCGCTTATGCCGCCGCGTGAATTTCAGGCCGACATCTCCGAAGCGGTTGAGCGCGTCATTCTTAAAGCGCTGGCCAAGGACCCTAACGATCGATTTGCCACAGCCGGCGAAATGGTTGGTGCGTTACAAGCAGCTATGGAAAACGGGGATGCGCCCGCAGTGACATCCACCCCCGAGCCGCTTACACACATCAGCAAAGTGAAACCGCTTAAAAAACCGGCTGCTGCATCCAAAAAACCGGCCGCCGCAGCCGGTTCAGGCGGACTTTGGTGGGCCATCGGCGGAATTATGGCGATTGTCCTTGTCGGCGTGCTCGGATTAGGTGCGTGGCTACTTCTTGGCCGAAACGGAGACGAGGCCCCGGCGCAAGCCGCTCCCCTGCCGACTCAAACCGCGTTGCCGCCGACAGAAACGTCAGCGCCGCTTGAACTGCCGACCCAAGCCCCCGTGGAGCCGACAGCAACGCCGACCCAGGTTGTACTACCAACTTCAACCCAACAACCAACTTTGCCGCCCCCGGAACCGACCGCCCTGCCACAATCCGCCGAGCAACCGGCTCAACCAGGCAACGACAGCCCACTTTCACGAGACGAGCCGCCTTTAGAAGCATTACGAATATGCCAGGGACAAAGCGCCGGTGCAAGTTGTCAATTTACATCGCCTATGGGCGATACGATAGCCGGAACGTGCCAACAAATTCGAAATCAGTTCGCCTGCATCCCGGCCGGTGGACCGCCGCCGCTAAGGTAAGTAATCCGAAAAATTTTGCCGCCCTACGTATTTCCTACAGACACAGACAGTTGTTAGAGCCGTCATTTATATATCGAATAGATTTATTTACACTTTTTTTGTAGTAAAGGAGCCGTCATGATTTCCTGGTATGAACCCATTCTTTATATGTTGTTTGGCCTCATTACGGGCGTGGTATTTGCCGGAATACTGATGTTTGGTGCGATTGGAATGACTCTGTGGTAAGAGCGCTTCCGTTATTGTGCCGCATGTCATTTCGCAGCGCAGCGGAGAAATCTCTGTGACAAACCGGCTGAAAAGGTGTCCGGTTGGAAAAATTTGAAGCAACAACGTTCATTTTTTCCCTACGAATGCCTCGTGTCTTGAAATACCTGTGAGGTTTCACCGCCTCCGGCTTCGAAATGACAGTTGCAACTTTAATTATCGAATGAACTGTTCCAGGCAGAGTTCTCATCAATCCTCTGTCAAGAAAGCGCACTCGTTGAAAGGCTGAATTCAGTGAAATCATCATTTTCAGTGTTTCAATGAGTACCGGTTGCCCCAAAATAGAAATGCACCCCATTCAACGTGGTGAGCCATTGAATGAATTCAATGTCTGCTAGGGGAAACGTGTTTCAAACACGTTTTTTATACCAGCCCCCGAATTATGAGCTTTAAGAAAACAAACGGACAACTGCCGCCGCTATTCCGGTCACGTTCGCCGGGCGCTAAAGAGATACGGCTGGTTTAATACCATAAAATCATTATGGCATCGAAATGCGCTTTACCCCGGCGTCCGCAACAGAGATGAATCGCCGTGCTACCAAACAACGA
>JAGRBZ010000145.1 GCA_020433805.1 Anaerolineae bacterium | reverse complement strand
GACGATGTTACGGCTAAAGCTATTAGGCCATCCTGAAATTACTATAGACGACCAATCGGTAACGGACGTCATGTCCAGTAAGGCACAGGCTGTTCTTTATGTCTTGGCGGTTCAGGGTCAGCCCCAATCTCGTTCGGCGCTGGCCGGGCTGCTGTGGGGTGATATGCCGGAAACCTCGGCGCGTACCAATTTGCGCAAAGCCTTGGCTGATCTGCGCCGTACGGCCGGCGATTATCTCGACATTAGCCGCCATGAGGTCGCGTTTCAATCCGGCAGCGACATCCGGATCGATGTGTCTCGCTTTACGGCCAATATCGAGGCCCCCGACTCTCCGACTATCGCTGATCTTCAGGAAGCGGTCGATCTGTATCGTGGCGATTTTCTAAGCGGCTTCTACGTCCTGAACGCGCCCGACTTTGAAAACTGGATGTTGGCCGAACAAGCCCGCCTGCGAGAGTTGGTCGTGCGGGCCTTGCACGAATTGGCAACCCACCACGCCGAGCGCAGCAATGTGACCGATGGCATTCGCTATTTGCGGCGTCTACTTAGCCTGGAGCCATGGCGGGAGGAAGCTCACCGCCATTTGATGCTACTGTTGGCGCGCGACGGCCAACGCGGTGCCGCTCTAGCCCAATACGATACCTGCCGGGCGATGCTGTCCGAAGAATTAAGCGTCGAGCCGGGCACCGAAACGGTGGCCCTGTATGAGCGTATCAAAGCCGGTCAGATGGAGACATCTCCGATAGCTGAACCGGCTGCGGCACCGTTGCTAACGCAAACCCATAATCTGGTTTTGTTGCACAACCTGCCCCCCCGGCTTACGCCCTTCATTGGCCGCCGGCAAGAGCTTGATACCATTGACGATCTTCTTAAAAGTCCCGATGTTCGTCTGGTGACGTTGATTGGCCCCGGCGGGATGGGCAAAACTCGTTTAGCTCTGGCTTCTGCCGAGCGTCAATTGTCATCTGTACCCAACGAAACACCCACTGCCCCACCCTTTCCTCAAGGCGTTTACTTTGTCTCGCTGGCTCAGCTCGATACGGCCGAACATATCATTCCAACCGTTGCCGACGCGCTCAACTATGCTCTGGAAACGGGGGCCCAAAAAGCCCGTTCAGCTAAACAACAAGTCCTTGATTATTTACGTCAAAAGCAGTTACTCCTCATCTTTGATAATTTTGAACACGTGCTGGACGGTGTCGATCTCGTGCTGGATATTCTACAAACAGCCCCGGCGGTTAAAATTGTGGCAACCTCACGCGAACGGCTTCGTCTGCATCAGGAATATGTTTATGCCATCAAAGGGCTAGAATTTCCCAATAAAGTGAGACGCTCCTTTAATGAAGAAAACCTCGACTGTCCGGCCATCGAACTGTTTTTGCAAAGCGCCCGTCGCGTTCAGCCTGACTTTGAACTGACTGCCGATAGCTGGTTGGATCTGCTTGAAATTTGCAATATGATCGAGGGTATGCCGTTAGGCATCGAGTTGGCTGCTTCGTGGGTCGACATGCTTTCCCTGGCCGACATTGCCGCCGAAATTCGCAAAAACATGGATTTTCTGGAGGCCGATGTTCGCAATTTACCGGCTCGCCAACGCAGCCTGCGCGCCATTTTTGAAACTTCTTGGCAGCGTCTTGCCCTACCTGAGCAGGAGGTTTTCGCCCAGCTTTCTATCTTTCGAGGCGGCTTTACCCGTCAGGCCGCTGAGAAAATTACCGGCGCATCGCTGCGCATGTTGACCAAACTGGCCGATAAATCGCTTTTACAGTTTGATAAACAGCATGGGCGCTATCAAATTCACGAAATGCTGCGCCAGTACGGGGCCGAACAGTTGATCACCACCGTCATCGACAAAGTGATTATTTGGGATCGCTACAGTGCTTACTACTGCGCGATGCTTCGCAAGCTGCATCCTGATCTAAAAAGCGCCCGGCAGCGAGCGGCCATGAGCCTGATTGAGGCCGATCTGGAAAACGGGCGGACGGCCTGGAAGTGGGCGGCGGCTTGCCGTTATGTCGGTCAATTAGCGCAGGCGATGAACAGCTTGGGTCATTTCTATGAATGGCAAGGCCGTTATCCGGAAGGCCTTGAAGCCTTTGAAACAGCGGCGGTGGCACTGCATGCGCACGTGGGCGATTTGGCTGAAGACGACAGCCAACTGATCGAAGCTAAGCTGGTTTTGGCTCAAATTTTGGCCTGGCAAGGTGTATTTAACCGCTTGCTTGGCTATACCGACACAGCCGAGGCGTTGCTTGAGAAATGTCTTCATCTTTTGGACGATCCGGCTCTGGCGGCAGAGGATACGCGGCCGGCTAAAGCCTTCGCTTTACTTCAATTGGGTAGCAGCACCTTTGTGGCCCATAACACCGTTTACCAACGCTATCGGCAAAGCTTAGATTTGTACCGGGCGTTGGACGATCCGTGGGGCATTGCGATGGCGCTGTCATCTCTGGGGCGTTTTACCCGAACCACCGGCGACTATCCCAAAACTCAACAGCTTTGGGAAGAGAGTTTAGAGCGCTGGCGAATGTTAGGTAGCGAGCGTGGTATCGCCAACGCGCTGGCCGAACTAAGTTTGCTGGCTCGCTACCAGAGCCACTATCAGGAGGCCGAGCGGCTGGCCCATGAGTGTCTGCTGCTGGCCCGCGATCTGGGCAATCGGGCGGCGATTGCCGATGGGCTGGGCAACCTGGCGATGTCGTACTACTTTCTCGGCAAATTTCAGCGGGCCCACGATACGCTGGTGGAGTGTCTGGCGCTGTACGATGATTTAGGCGACACAAAATCTTCGATGATTGCATGTTTCCGTTTGGGTATTGCCAACGGCGGGCTGGGTAATTTTGAACGGGCCAATCATTACGCCGAGCGCGGCCTACAGATTGCTCAACGGGTAAGCGACTCCTTTGGTATCGCTTTGTTGAGCTATGTTTTGGGAGCGATTGCCATCGGTCGTGGTGATTTTGGGGAAGCCCAAGAGGTACTGGCCCAGAGTATTGCTATCGGGAAGAAGACCGGATTACTTACCGAAGTCAGCTTTGCTTTGCAAGAGTTGGCTCTGGCGGAATACGGCTTGGGCAATCTGAAGCGGTCTCGACAGTGTACCGTTGAGGCGCTGCAGAAAGCGATTGAAGCGGGGGATACTATCTCGTTGGCAATTAACATTTTGCCGGCGGCGCTTCTGCTGGCCGAAGATGGCCACATCCGACGCACGGCGGAACTGTGGGCCATGGTCGACCGCGAACCGTGGATTACCAAAAGCGCTTTCTTTGATATTGCCCAGCGCAGTATAAAAGCAGCCATTGCCGAGCTGCCTGACCGGGAGTTAGAAGCCGCTCTCGCCCACGGCCATACCCTCGATCTTCAGGAAGCAGCCCCTCATTTGCTTGAGGAACTGCGGTTGTTAGGGTGGGGGGCGGATTAAGTCTCAAAAATAAAAGGCATCCAAAGTTCTCTCCAGATGCCTTCTTTATTGTGATATTAAATTGGAACATCAAAACTTACTGCGTCACTTGTGGTAAGCGTTGGCCTAGTTATTAAATTCCCCACCCAGCGGTATAAAAACCTCACCGCCATCTTGATATGAAGTGGTATCGAGAACCAGAGTCAGACCGGTGGCGCTTTCGGCTACCTCGTAGGGGATGTATCCTTCGTGCGTGGTTTCGCCCGGAATTTCACCTTCATAAAATTCTACATCTTCACCTAACGCCGAAGCCACTAAAGAGAATTCATAACTATTGCCGTCGGCATCGACGATAGACGTATCGGTGATAGGTAGAAAATAGGCAGTGTCGTTGTTGTTATTTTGCACAGTAACATTAACCAGCAAGAAAATATTGCCTTCTTGTGGCTGGGCAAAAATATCGTCCGTTTCGTAAGTGGAAATCTCGTTGACCGTAACAATCAGGTTGTCGAACTCAATTGGATCGCCGAGGGCATAAGTGGTTTCAGTGGTTATTGCCGGGGCTTCAGAAGCGATCTGAGCGGTTTCGGGGGCCGCGACAGCAGCCGTGGCTGCGCTAAAGTCAGGCTGGGGCAGCGTGTCATGCAACGTAAACGATCCGAGAAAGGCGTAATCTTCTTCGGTAAAATCTTCATCCAGCGATGAAGTCAAAACCATGACTTGGTACAGATTGTTTTCAGCCAAGACGAACCAGTTCATCCCCTTCATAAAATCGCTGGTAAACTCGACCAGTCGACCGGGATATTCTTGCAGCGGCGCGGGCTTCTCATCGACCAGCGTTGCTGCCATACTTTGCAATCCACCGTCTCGGCTCTCGTCAAAGAACTCCTCTAGCTCTGATTCGCTAAGACCCGATAGATCAATCGGCAAAGCGACATACGCGGTTCCGTAAGCATACTGTCGCCCATTAGCCTGGCCTTCATACATAAAAACCGATACGTCTGACCCCGGAGCAGCAGCCCCGAGACTTTGTACCATCGGCTCCGGCTCACCGGGCATTAACACGGAAAAGCCAAATTCTTCCGATATAAACTCTACCCAACCGTCGGTAGCAGCAGATGTTTCCACTGTTGCCTCTTCGACGGCTTCCGGTTGTTCTAATTCGGCTACCGTTTCTTCCGTAACGTCCGGCTGCTCAACTTCAACAATCACTTCTTCTGTAACCTCTTGTACGACGGCCTCGGCTGCAGGTTCTTCAGTTGGGGTCTCGACCTCAACAGCATCTCCGCCACAGGCAGCGAGTAAAAGGGTGAGCAGTGTGATTAAGGTGACCAGTATACTCTTTTTACGGGGGGAATTTAAGCGAAGCATAGTTTCTCCTAAGATAACTTGTATAGTAAGTACATATAATGCTGATTAGCTTTTATCATGTGCTTGCGAAAAAAATGCGAATTGGTATTTTTTAATCTTATCGAGACGACACCGAGAATGAAAATTGTTATTTTATGGCGGAGTTTCCTCATAGCGGAGCGAGCCGCAAGCGTCAGATGCGAACGGCAGGGGACAACACGCTCCGCATCTGAGGATGCTCCGCTCCTCGCTACAAATCTGGTTTTTAAAGAAGAAAGGAAGAAACAGGTCTTTCAGGCCTGTTTCTTTCCTCTTTTTGAGATTGTAAACGTTTACAATGTACTCTCGACGTTCTAGTAACTGGGCTTGATGTTCTGATTCGCGCTGAAGAAGTTGGTGGGATCGTATTTGTCTTTAAGTTCTTGCAGACGAGCGTATTTATCGCCAAAGGCCTGACGCATCATTTCGTCGCCCTCTTCTTGGAAGCCGGGGAAGTTCAGGTAGCGGCTGCCGTCGGAGAATTCTTCCATATCGGCGATGAATGCGCGCAGCCAAGAAATATTGGCTTCGTCATCTTCGGCGTGCTCCCAGTTGGCTTCCGGGCTGAGCAGGAATGAGGCTTGACGACCACCGAAGGCGCTGTCATCGGCGCTGACGCGTTTTACCGCGCCACCAACATACCACAGATCGACCGTGCTAAAGACCGACGGCTGCTGTTGTGCGTGCTTGACAAAGCGGTCGATGACTTCATCATCCAACCGGTTCAAGTTGAGCGATTTCCAGTAATAGCGCAGGCCATCGGGGTAATCGGCATCGAAAGCTTGTTGGGCTTCGACGTAGGGCATAATGCCGCTGAAATCGATTAAAGGCTCGCCGAAATCAACCAGCGGTTTCATAAGCTGCTGACCCTCTTGGGCCTCACCCGAGTACATGGCCCCAAAGAGAACAAAGGGTTTGTTATGTATCTCTTCTGGGAACAGTTCCGGTTCGGGCGGAATGATGCCGGAGGCCAAGATGGTGCTAATTTCATCGGGCGCTTGGCTGGAGTAGTCGCGGTAGAATTGGAGTGCCCGTTTCAGGTTAGCGCCGGCTGCATCGTGCAAGATAAAGGTAAAGGCCACTTCCGGGCCAATCGGATGAAGTTGATATTCAAATTCGGTGACGATGCCAAAGTTGCCGCCGCCACCGCGCAGCCCCCACAACAAATCGCGATTCTCGCTTTCGCCGGCGTAGACAACGCGACCATCGGCGGTAACCACCTGCGCCCCGATAAGATTGTCGCAGCTCAAACCGTATTTGTTGCGCAGCCAGCCGAAGCCACCACCCAACGTCAACCCAGCGATACCCGTAGCCGAGACCACACCCATCGGCGTCGCCAAGCCGTGGACCTGCGTGGCCGCATCCAGATCGCCAATCGTGGCTCCACCTTGAGCGCGGGCCGTCCGTGCTTCGGCATCGACAACAACGTTATTAAATTGAGACAGGTCAATAACCAGACCATCATCGGCGGCTACGGCCAAACCGGCAACGTTGTGTCCGCCGCCGCGAACCGCCACCCGCAGATCGTTTTCGCGGGCAAAGTTAACGCACGTAACTACATCTTCAACACTGACGCAGCGTGCGATCAGCGCCGGATAGCGGTCGATCATACCGTTCCATACGGCGCGGATTTCATCATAGTTGGCATCGCCGGCGCGAATGAGATCGCCTTGTAATTGGCCGGCAAAGGCCTGAACGGCTTGATCATCGAGATTACTATCAATAACTTGGGGTGTTTTCAGATTTAACATTATATACCTTTCGAAATTTTAAAAGTTTGATTAAGAGCTTGCAAATCATGAAAAGATCGGATAACCTTTAATTACTGGTGTGATTTTCATAGTACTCCTTTTGTAGTAGGTGTAGTGATTTCTGGTTCTGATGTTGGAGTAACGGGCCTGGTCGATTGACCTGGCCCGTTCTCTTTTTCTGCCATGTTACAAAGCTTCTACTTGGCCAGAGTCAGTGTGCTGTCGGCTTCCACTTCGATTTCATAGCGAAGGTTAACGCCCTCGCTGGCATTAAAGCCTAAAAGCGTCTGATGGGCTTCGCCGGTAGCGCCCACATACTCGCCGGTTCCGCCGGTAATAGCGCGGGTAATTGCCACATCGAATTCAGCCAGTTCGTAGCCTTCGGTTACCAGAGTTTTCACGCCGAGTTCATCTCCAAAGTTGTAGAGTTGGGTGGTGATAACCATCGGCCCGCTGGCAGAATGGGCACCATCGCCCACAAAGAAACCCCGGCAGGTCCACTCGCCGATAACTTTCTCCGGAAATTCAGGTTCGCCATTAGGCAAAACACCGCTGGTATCGTCGATAGTACCGTATTCGTAAATGTAGCCCTGCGTAATGAAGGAACTGCCGTAAGCGGGCATCCCATCTTCCTCAAATGTAACTGACTCATCAAATACAAAGCGGCTCATATCTTCGGCAACATCAAACTTGAGAAGTTGGGTATCAGCCTCTACGAGGCTGGTATTTTCGCCGGTGCTGGCAAAAGCAACAACGGCCCCTCCCAGAGTAAGGATTAGCATAACTGACAGAAGTGTTATCCATTTTATTGAGCGTACGTTAGACATTTTTGTTTCCTTTGTAACTAGGATAGGTGGTTAGTTGATTGATTAAGTTTTCGAAACGTTTCGCCCTTACTATACCCTGCAAAGAAAGAGTTGTGCTCTGCCAAAATAGGGGGTTGAGGGTTGGGTTTATGCAAATAGCGTTGGGTTGGGGTGCAGAGTAATCAAAAATGAGGTGTAATTTATTTGAATATGACTCCAGTATATCAAGCCATCCGTACCTGCTTCGCGAAAAAAACGTGAATTTGCGGGGAGACTAGCGTGAATTTTTGTGAAAGGTGGCAGAATAGATTTGAGGCGTGGCTGATTAGACGATTGGTGTTCGTCTCTATGGTGTGTAGTTAGGCTAAGGCTGAGGCTAAGAGAAACCGGATACGCAGAGAACAACTTACGCACTTCATGTCATTTCGTAGCCGAAGGTGGAGAAATCCCTGTGACAATACGTCTGAAACGGTGTCCGGTTGGGAAAATTTGAAGCAACATTGTTCATTTTTTCCCGACGAACACCTCCTGTCTTGAAGTGTCCAGGGGATTTCTCCGCGGAGTTTATCCTGAGCAAAGCCGAAGGGCTACGAAATGACAAAAGACACATTACTTTCCGAACTCATGTTTACAACTCCATAAACTCTATCTACTCCCAAACTCTACAAACCTTTAATGCCCTCAAACAAATCGTGCTCGATGGCACGCCCTCCGTTGACCAAACTGAAAGCGCGATAGTAATGTTCTTGACCCCACAAGTTATGATGATGCTCCTCCGGCAAATCTTTGAGACCCTCATAGCCTGGTAACTGCGAGCGATGGCAGGCGACCGCTGACCAAACCTGCTGCCAATAGGCCATCGTATCGATCTCCGTCGTAATCGACCAGGTCGGCCAGCCGTGCGGCCGGCGGTCTACGCCATCGACAGGCATGACCAAATCGCCAAACGCTTCCTCGTAAACGTCCAGCAGCGGTCGGGTTGAAACACGATAGTACAGCTTCGAGACCTGGTGCGCCGACCACTGTTCCACACCCGGATAGGCCGGATTGGCCGCCGCCATGCAAGCTGCCGAGGCAAATTGCGAAATGGCAATGTGATCCGGATGGCCGTAAGCTCCGGTCGGATCGAACGTGATCACTACATGGGGACGAAGGCGTCGAATGCAGGCCACGATCTTGCCGATAACCTCCACCGGCTCGGCTTTATCCAAATCAGCATCCATATAATCAAAAAGCGTTACCTCTTGCAGCCCCAACACTTTGGCCGCCGCATGTAATTCTGCTTCGCGAATGCGGCCCAACGCAGCCGGGCCGGGATAGTCGGCGGCTTCGCCAAACCAGCCGCGTTCGCCGCGGGTCGCAGTGATAAGATACGTTTCGACACCTTCGGCAGCATATTTGGCTAATGTTCCACCCATGCCCAACGACTCGTCATCGGGATGGGCGACAATGAGTAACAGTTTCAAAGGGTTTTTCATAAGTCACCTAAAAATTCACTTGTGGTAGTGTCTTTGAGTTTCGTCATAATTTGGCCTTTGTTTATTGCGTAGTTCGTATTACGTAGTGCGTATTTTTCAGCTATTCTTTATGTACTACGCAATACGCACTACGTTTTATGAACTGTTGTGACGAAAAACAAATAACACTAACGCTATTGTCTGTTGCTACTATAGCAGTCTTGATAGCATCGGTCATCTACCAGAAGTTAGGTTTAGGGTTGATTTTTCTTCTCAACCTTCCCTAGTACTACAACGAGACTTCGGTTTAAGAAACCAGGGTTTTTACTTCAGAACTGAAAATATGCACTTGAGTGAGCCATTTTTGGCGCAAAATTGATCGAATTCACCGAAAACCCTGGTTTCTTTCCCAGGCTTATGTCAAAATTTTGTGGTAGTACTAGTTAAGGTTCCTTTACGATTTCTTTAACACTATTTTACGGTTAGTACCAATAAATTTAACAACTTTAATATAGACTCATCCCCATGCGGACGGGTAAGTCGTTAGTACACCGTGCGTAATTGACCGTGTCTAACCATTTCTTGACCAGGAATGAATACGTTAGCCACGTTTAACCTCTCTGTTTATACAAGGTGAACAACCTTCAAAACCATTGTGAGAAATAGGGCGAAAGGAGGATGACGTCTGCTCAATAATCTATCCCCACGAATCTACTTCGTGAATAAACATCTACGCTGATTTATTAAACCGTAGGAGTTACGCACTTGACACCGGCTTATGTCATTTCGTAGCCAAAGGCGGAGAAATCCCTAAAGCGTCTGCTTGCAACCAATTTTCTCAGGGATTTCTCGTCGTTCCTCCTCGAAATGACAGGTCAACTGCGTAAGTCATAAAACCGATCAAAATCTTCATAAATACAGTTTGAGGAGAGTGTACAAATGAAAGCCAACCGCATGGTTGCTCTCAAAGTTTTGACCCTAGTTGTTTTAAGCATAGCTGTTTTAGTTTTTTACGGCAATGCTACCGCTCAAAGTAACCTCGTCCCCCTTTCATCAATGGTGGCTGTAACCTTTGTTGATGACCAGGGAACGGGAGCCACCAACGCTGTCGATTACGTAAAAACGCTGGTTGATCAATACCGCGCCGGCGAACTACCCGAAGATGTTGCATTTCCTTTAGAAAACACCTACGGCGACACCGTCCGCGCTCTTGATGGCTTTAATACCAATGTTGTCGCCAGTTGGCTCGACCCCCTAACCGAGGACGAGTCACCGGAAGCTCCTCGCTACGGCGCGAATAACGATTACATCGCCTACTTTGGCGAAGGTTGGGAAGAAGCCGGTACCCCTTACTTCTCCGGCAGTGGCGATGCCGGCTGGGTGTGGGTTAACTTCGAGTATATTTCCAACGATCAGCCTACCGCCGAAACCGGTCCAACCGGACAGTTTTCCGTCTTAACGGACTTTCTCTACAACAACGGCCTTATTGAAACCAGCCCAACCGCGCAAGTTTGGCCCGAAGAAGACCTTATCACCGTGACCAACTGGTATAAAAAACAGCTCGGTGGTGCCTGGATGCGCATTGTCAAAGATCCGGAAACCAACACCTGGTCTATCGACCGTACTGCCGATAACGTTCGGTACGATGCTTCCAGCGATACGCTTAGCTCGGTTGTCGGCTATACCGTTAGCGCTCCGGCGTCTGACGATGCCGGTCAATCGCTGCCGGAAGATGTTGTACCCGGCATTATGGCTGCTTGCTCCGGCGGTTTAAGCCCGTGGGGAACCGTTTTGGTAGCGGAAGAAAATGCCCAAGATTATTATGGCGATGCCGAGTCGTGCTGGACAGGCAGCAACGCTTTCATTCCTGAAGCCGGGTGCGATGCCGGAGCGTTGATTTCGCTCACGCTGGAACCGAGTGAAGACTCTTCTTTCGGTTCTTCGCCCGATCCCAACGCCGGTAATCAGCGCGATTACTACGGCTTTTTAACCGAGATCGACCCCGGTGTTGCTTCGTCAGACTATTACGAAAGTGTAGCTGACGGCGGCGACGGGGTTGGCCATCGCAAAATGGGTGCCTTTGGCCGCGTGCGCTGGGAAAACGTAACCTTCGTTACCGATGAAAACTTCCAACTCATCGACGGCCAGCCGATTGTGATGTACGGCGGCAATGACCGCCGGGGTGGCCGCATGTGGAAATTTGTCAGCGCCGAACCCTACACCACCGGTATGACCACGCCTGAAATTCGTGCCCTGCTGGATGAAGGTACCAATTACGTCGCCCATATGGTTGATCTTGATAACGATACCGGTTTCACCGTCGGCGGCGCTGTACCTACCGAAAGCACCCCCGGTCAAGGTCAGTGGTTAGAAATAAGCCTGGAAAGCGAAGACATTGCCCCCAACGCTGTGGCGCTGGGTGATGGCACCGAAACCATCGGTGAAGTACTGCAAGACTTAGAGTGGAACAGCATCGGCGGTTTTGAAACCGACAACGATGTTCTTGGTGCCCATTTTACCGCCGCTAACAAAGTTGGCGTTAAAGAAAACAACCGCCCCGAGGATATGGAATGGAACCCGCTTGACCTGAGCGGTACACCCCGTCTCTACGTAGCCTTCACCAACCACGGTCGTCCCAGCGTTTTAGATGCCGATGGCGTTATGTACGACCCCGAAGCCCACGATGCCGAGTCGATTGCTCGCGATGACCCCTACGGCTCCATCTTTATTATGGAGGAAGCCGACCCGGCCAACCCCGGCGAGTCGACCGAGTTTACCTACTGGGCCGCTTGGGTTGGTACCGAAGGCGTTGGTCCCTTTGACGTAGCCAACCCCGACAACATCATGATCGATGCTAATGGCGGCGTTTGGTTCGGCACCGACGGCAACTTTGGCCGCAACGGCACCGCCGATGGCGTTTACTACCTGGATATGAATCCTGAAAACACCACCGGCGTCAATCCCACCTATGGCGTTCCCTTCCGTGTAGCCGCCGGCCCCAGCGATTCCGAAGCTACCGGCCCGGCTCTGTCTGCCGATATGGGAACTATCTTCTTCGATGTGCAGCATCCGGGTGAGGCCGTCGAAGATCTGATTGTAAGTACCTGGCCGCAAGTTCGCTAGAACAGGTAGCCTATAGATCTTTAAACAAAAAGGGGGATCATCGTATAACAGATGATCCCCCTTTATCGTATCCCTGGAGCGTAAAAGGTTACTTTGATAACAGCAATTCTCATTTTAAAGATAGATGGGTCCAGTTTCCTTATCAACGTTGTATTAAAACCCAAGTAAACGGCCTATTGAACGCGCTTTCTCGACCAAAAAACAAAAACAGGACCAATCTTAGGTCATACTAAGAATTGCTGCTTTGATAACGCTCGTATTGATCGGCTCACACGAACCTAAGCCAAGTTATCAAACTCAGATACATAACAATGCTGATAGCCGAACGCTACGCAGACATTGAGGAATAAAGATGCATAAAACATCAGAAATTATCGCCATTGGAATGATATTACTCATTGGTGGGCTACTCATCCTTGTCGGAACCTTTGAGGCCCGAGCCACCACTATCCGTTACACCGCGTTTCCCCCAACGCTACCGGAGTCGATGGCTGATATTTGCCGGCAGCCGGGTCAAGAAGATGCACCGGCTTATAGCAGCACGGCGGCAGGACACTACGATCCGCTAGCCAGAGCTATCGCCAGTATTGGCCGCACCCGCAATTTGGAGGCCGGTGTACCATCGCAGTGCTACACCAAAACCGCCGGCGAGGCCAACCCCTGCTGGACATGCCACACGGCCCGTAACGGTCTCAACTTTATGAGCGATTGGACTCTGCAAGAGGAGTACTCTTTCAGCGATGCCGCGTTAGACAACCACTGGTCGAATCTGTTTGTGGATCGCACCGAAGAAATCGCCGCCATCAGCGATGCGGAGATGATGGCTTATATCAAAACGGATAACTATACCCCGCTGCGTGAAGCCTTAGAAACTGTCGAAGATTATCCGGGGTACGTACCGGATCTCGACTTCAACCTCGGCTTTGATGACGAAGGTTTTGCCCGCGACGGCAGCAGGTGGCGGGCCATTCGCTATAAACCGTTTTTAGGAACCTTTTGGCCCACCAACGGCAACACCGATGATGTGTTAATTCGCCTGCCAGAGGCGTTCAGAATCGATAGTGAAGGCAACGAGTCGCGCGACATTTACAAAATTAACCTGGCTATCATTGAAGCCGTTATCGCCACCGATTGGGCCGTGCCGACAGAGAATGCCGCGCGGGTGGTCGAACCGATCAGTGAAGTGATTGCCGGTCTTGACCTTGATGGCGACGGCGAACTGTCGGACAACATTACGGTTATTCGGGGCATGCCGGAGCATTACGTGGGCGGTGCGGAAAATGTTGATGTTCTGCGTCACGTTTACCCGGAAGGTGTCGAGTTTCTACACAGCGTTCGCTATGTCGATGTCGATAACCCCAGCTTGCTTTCAACGCGCATGAAAGAGCTGCGCTACTCGCACAAAGTGCGCTTTCTCGATACCTGGGCGCTGGCTCGCCGCTACGAGCGCGAGTTCAACGATAAAGACGCCGGTCATGTCCCGGCCTACACCGGCACGCCGCTGGTCGGCCTTCGCAATGACTTTGGCTGGCAGTTGCAGGGCTTCATTGAAGATGCCGATGGGCGACTGCGGTTGCAAACGGAAGAGGAACATCGCTTCTGCATGGGCTGCCATAGTTCGGTTGGGGCCACGGTCGATCAAACCTTTACCCTAGCCCGCAAAGTACCCGGCAGCGCCGGCTGGCAATACCAATATCTGGAAGGCATTCCCGACGTACCGCAGTTCGACCACGACAAGCCGGAAATTTTAACCTACTTCGAGCGCGTCACCGGCGGCGATGAGTTCCGGGCTAACACCGAAATCTTGGATCGCTTCTTCCCCGGCGGCGAGCTTGACGAAGCCGAAGTGCTGCGGGCGGCTCCCGGCGGCGATAAAGACATTCTGCACCTGATTCAACCGTCCCGCGAACGGGCTGCGCTCCTCAACAAGGCCTATATGGCCCTGGTTAAAGAGCAAACCTTCGAGCTGGGCCGCGACACCATTATCTCGCCGCCGGTCAACGTCCATGAAGCGATTGAAAACGGCGATACCGAACTACGCGAGACCGGCAAAGTCTTCTTCGATGGCCGTTTGTGGCTCGACTGGTCGGGCGTTGAGGGGCTGACGCCTTAGGGGTATTTGGCAGAAAAGAGGCTCATTGCATCGTGGTTTGCTGAGTTTGGAAAGTGATGCGTCTCATGTCATTTCGCAGCCCTTCGGCTTTGCAGCCCTTCGGCTTTGCTCAGGATAAACTCCGCGGAGAAATCCCTGTGACAATACGCCTGAAACGGTGTCCGGTTGGGACAATTTGAAGCAACAATGTTCATTTTTTTCCGGCGAATGCTTCATACCTTGAAATGTCTAAGGGATTTCTCCGCCTCCGGTTACGAAATGACATACGTGACTTTAATGAATGACTTACGCAGTTGGGTCTCATAACCAAGGTGACAGTCACTTCGATGCCAAAATCGAGCTATGTGGTCAAACGAACGCTCATAGTCAATGAATAAGTGACTGTCACCTTTTGAACTGCGTAAGTTCTATGATTCTCATGGCGATTGCGTCTTTTCCAGACGAAAAATAGTGATCGACAGCAAAAAGCCCATACATCTTGAGTTACGTACGAAAATTTATGAGTTCTCAAGTATCCTCACACAGTTTTTCAGCCACATAGTATCGGGTGAGTTGGGGGAGGATAAATTGCCCCGAGGAGTCGCGCCGTAATAACGATTTGTTCGTTAACCTTTGAAGCATCATTAACTGTACATCGGCTACAAAATCGGCCAAGTCCCTGGTAAACCCTCGACAAAAAACAGCCAACTTCTTTAAGGCTATCTTTTCATCCTCGGCCAGCAAGCGCCACGATTGCTCAAAAACAGAGCGCATGCTGCGATGGCGGCGCGGCATGTCTTGCACCCTGGTTTCCAAAATATCAAGGCCATTCCTCAACTCGGCTAAAATTTCTGATGGTGACAGTAGATTAACCCAACCGGCAGCCAACTCGATACCTAACGGCGATCCCTCAACAATTTGGCAGATGTCTCGTACCACAACTTCCGTCTCAGGAGAAAGACAAAAAGAGGGGTTCACTCGGTTGGCACTCTGCCTAAACAACTGTAAGGCAGGATAGGCGGCCATATTCTCAACCTTATCGGCAGCCGGGTACTCTAAGCCGTACACCCTTAACAGCGACTCGGCTTGCAAGTTGAGCCGTTCTCGTGAAGTGATCAAGATTTTTACTCTCGGAGCGTGCTGTAAAATATCCTTTATTAAGTGTATAAAAGAGACAGGCGACTGAACTTTACCCTTAGCTTGACCGTGATTAAGCAGATGTTCTACACTATCAAGAACCAACAACTGTTCACGGTTACGTAAATGATTAAGGAGTTTGGGGGTAGCCGGGCCGGAAATCGAGAGGCCGATTACATCTGCGATGGCTGCAACGAGAAACCGTGCTTCTTTTGCTTCCGTCATCGGTATAAACCACACGCCATCTCCAAATTCGCCAATTTTACGGTCGGCAGCTTGCAGGGCTAATCTTGTTTTGCCGATACCTCCAGGACCAATCAGGGTTAACAAACGCCCCACATCTTTATCGAGATATCGGTCAATCTGCTCCAACTCACGTTTTCTGCCCACAAAAGCGGTTAGCTGCGTTGGAAGATTATGAACAAAAGCAGGTTGACGAAGGGTGATCGCCTGTTTTGCTTTGCTCACATTACCAGCTTGGCGACTTGTTTGAATCTGTTGATATAAAGCTACCGTTGCCTTCTCCGGTTCAACCCCCAACTCTTCAGCTAGAATACGACGGCACGTTTCGTATTGCGCTAAAGCCGCCGCCGATTGCCCCGTGCACATCAACAATTGCATCAGTTGTCGATGCCCCTCTTCTTGAAGTGGGTCTAAGACCAACAACCGGGAAGCTTGGGCAATACCTTGGCGGTATTGTTTTTGCGGTAGATGATACTTTATCAAGGCAATAAAAGCCGCAACCGCCAGTTGGTGTAGCCGTTCGCGCTGTACAGAAGCCCAGGCTTCAAACTCATGCCCCCTTCGTAGTGTAAATCCGGCCAAAAAATCTCCTTGATATAAATTTAACGCTTGTTCTAAGCGACGGGCGTCTGATTGGGACAATTGCTCAAAAAGCTGCTGTTTGTCAATTATCTCAACAACGCTGCGTTCAAAATCGATCATATCAACCGCATAGTCACTTGCCGGATTTAGCCCTACAGTTTTATGGGTTGTTTGTAAAAAAGGGGCAAGCTGTTTCCGCAAGCTGGTTAGATGAACACTTAAGTTGGCCAACGCTCGAGACTGGGGTAAATGCTCCCACAATAAGGTTGCGACAACTTGGCGCGATACCGGCTGTCCGATACAGGCCAGGTAAGCCAGCAAAGCCTCGGTTTTTCGTGAAACCAGACCGGTGACGGGTTGACCGGAATGATTGATTTCCAGGCTACCTAATAATGAAACAGATAAGAAATTCTGCACAATAGCTTCCTAAAGGGTTTATAAAGACTTTCTAAAGGGTTGCTTGATATAGTGTTATTGATACCTGAGGAAGGACTTACCTACTGAGTTACGCAGTTTGAAAAAATCAGGCCCAGACTCTAAAGGTTTTATAAGTCGACGTTAGGACACCATACAAGCTCAATTGTCTTAGAATTTTGCTTGGTAAATAACTTCGGAAACCTTTAGGGTCTCTCACTGCGTGAGTCGTAAACAGAATAAACGACACCTGTTCGGAAATTGGCTCTATAACTGTTCGGAGCATATTGAGAGGCAGCAAAAATTTTTACTGCCTCTTATAGCCATTGCCAAAAGGAGGTGAAAATTAGCCGACCCTTTTTTTAGGAGTGAAAAATTAATAACTTCCCCAATTCTGCCAGGTAATTTGTAATTGGTAACTGGTAATTAGAGACTGGAGATTGAATAACTAATACCTATTTACCAATTACCCAAACTCAAATACGGAAGTTATTTAGTTCACGATTCTAAGCACATGTCCGACATAACACTTGAACTGCAAAACGAAACTGTATCGCTCCTCCCTGAGCATGCACTCTTTTGGTCGCGACAGTCAACGCTAATTGTCGCCGATCTGCATTGGGGCAAAGCGGCAACCTTTCGCGCGGCGGCTATCCCCGTGCCCGGCGGTACCACGGCGGATGATCTGGCCCGATTAAGCCGCATTTTAGATCGAACACAGGCGCGGCGGTTGCTGTTACTGGGAGATTTATTGCACGCCAAAGCCGGACGGGCGACAGCCATCATCGATGCCGTCACAACCTGGCGAGAACGGTATGCCGACGTAGAAATTATTTTGGTACGCGGTAATCACGACCGGCACGCAGGTGATCCCCCGGACGCCTGGCGCATCGCGTGCGTCGACGCCCCGCTCATCGAGCCGCCGTTTGCCTTCCGCCATCATCCCGACTCCACGCCGGAGCATTATACGTTGGCCGGACACGTTCATCCGGCAGTGGTGCTGTCCGGCCCGGCCCGTCAGCGAGAAAAGTTACCTTGCTTTCATTTTGGCCAGGCAGTGGGCCTGCTCCCGGCCTTCGGCAGTTTTACCGGAACCGCCAGCGTAAGACCGCAGGTTGGCGATCAGGTTTATGTTATCGCCGGGAATGAGATTATCTCGATAACGGGGTAGAGGGCAAGCGAATGGGGGAGATAAGGAGATTGGGAGATTGATGATCAGGCATAATCTCCTTATCTCCCAATCTCTTAATCTTCCAACGGCTCAATCCCTACCACGGCAAATCAATCGATCGCGTCAAAAATTCCATGAATGGCGTGGCTGTGTGGCAGCAGCGCGTAAATTCATCGATAAAATCGATTTGGCAAGCAGCGGCCTCGCTGTAGTGGGTTACGGCGATGAAATCTTTGCGCTTGAGATCGTCAATGTGCGGATGGTCGGCGTCATAACCCTTGGGTGGCCGTTTGAGCGAGTCGCCTTGCAGTTCGTACATCTGGCTGAAGGCCGCATCGGTCTTGACGGCAACCCAGCGGTCGGGGTCATCGACAATACCATCGCGAATTTTGCCTAATGTCTTATTATCAGGATGCCAGATACCCATACCTATAAAAACATTCTCTGGCTCTAAATGCAAATAAAAGCCCGGTGTGTGGACATCTTTCGCCATTTCGTGCCGAAAATGAATGCCGGCCTGAGTCTTATACGGCAACTTATCTTTCGAAAAGCGCACATCGCGATAAATCCGAAAAAGCGATCCGCCCGATTTGCG
>JAGRBZ010000144.1 GCA_020433805.1 Anaerolineae bacterium | reverse complement strand
ACTCAAAGTGGAAAAGAAAACGGATAATGAAGTTCATTGCACCGTTGAGGTTGGTGGTGAGCTGCGGTCGCACAAGGGGCTAAATTTGCCGGGGATCGATCTGGGCATTAGCGCCTTTACCGATCAAGACCAGCAGTTTCTTCAATTTGCGGCAGAAGAGCGGTTAGACGGTGTAAGTCAATCTTTTGTCGAAAGTGCCGCGGACATCAAGTCCGTTCGTGACGCTGCCGGGCAGTTAGACTACGATCCCTTCATCATCGCCAAAATTGAACGGGCCGGGGCACTCAACAATATTGATGAAATATTAACGGTGACTGACGGCATTATGGTGGCCCGGGGTGACTTAGGTGTAGAAATTCCCATCGAAGAAGTCGCGGTGGTGCAGAAACATCTCATTGACCTGGCCAATTTACAGGGTAAACCGGTTATTACGGCTACCCATATGCTTGAGTCGATGATCAACAACCGACGTCCCACCCGGGCTGAGGTTACCGATGTCGCTAACGCCATCCTGGATGGGACCGATTGTGTAATGCTGTCGGGTGAAACCGCCATCGGTAGTTTTCCCGATGAAACTGTGGCCGTAATGGCTCGCATCGCGCACGTAACCGAAGCCGACACAGAAGATATCGGAGTCGCCGACCTCTTGACCGTGCAGAAGGCAAAAGGCGAAATCACCAATGAGGATCTGATTTCGTACAACATTTATGCCAGCGCCAAGATGCTTAAGCCCGCTGTCCTCTTTGTGCCGAGCGCCAGCGGCAACACAGCCCGCAGCGTTACCCGTTTCCGGTTGAATACCTGGATTGTGTCGCCCAGCCTCAATAAACAAACGTGCCAGAAACTCCAATTCTCCTATGGTGTCTATCCCGAATACATCTCCAAAAATCCTTTAAGTTGGCCCCAGTTTGTTCAGGAATGGTTGCAAAGCCACGGAATAGACGGCCAGGTGGCCATGGTGGTGGAAGGCGGCGGTACCCTGAAAGCCGGTGATATCACCCGGATAGATATCATTAATCTCTCGTATGTAGAATAAGCCTTATCGCTATCGTGATTACGGCTCATTTGCCTCGTTCGATGTCTCACAAGGGCCGGGTGATAATCTCTTCAACGTTACTGAAACAAGAAGCGACCTAAATCAATATTTTCCACCTCTTCCGGCGCTTCAAGGGTGAAATCACTGTTGATGTCGGAGACATCATACGTCATGGTAATTGTCCCCTCTTCCAGCAATTCCAGACCACCGGCGGCTAAATCGTTGTGCTGTCCTGCAATTACGGCTTCATACCGAACCACGTAGTTTCCGTCAACGGCGACCCAAATCGATCCTTCAACCTCATCATAGTTCGAGCCGTCGCTACTTATATCTTCCGGCCCAAAGACATACTTTTGGCCGACTACGCCGTTGACAACTTCTTCACCCGGTTGCGGGATAGCGGTCGCCGGCAACTCAATACTGTCTTGCGGGTCAACCATCTCAGCCGGCAGCAAACCCTCCACTAAAAAGGACGGCACGCCCATCCAAGTTTCATCCTGGGGATTTTGAATGTAAATCGTGTCGTCGATGGAATATATTTCTACAGCGCCAAGCATAGCCAGCTCCTTAAACGCATCGCCCATCATCTCGATTTGCCAATGTTGGGCTTCAGGATCGGTGGTCGATTCAACCGTGCCCTTCACTGTCCCGTTTGTCGATTCTCCCTGAAGGGTGCCGTCCATGGTGAGCGAAAACGTCATGCGGTACGACTCAAATGTATCCAATCCTGTTGTGGCCGTAAAGGGCTGCGATTTCGCAGTTGTGGGCGGAGCTACATCCGGGGCCTGAGCCGTTTCTGTCTCGCTGTTGGTTGCATTCTCACCCTCCGGGGATGTTACGGTGGTAACATCTGTCTCCGCCTCGGTTGCGGAGTTGGATTCAGTCTCAACAGTTGGAATGAGCGTCGCTGTTGCACTCTGGGCAGCAGTAGATTCTTGGGGCGTTTCCGCCTCGCCGCTACACGCCGCCATGACCAGCAGTAAGGGCGTGAATACCAATAAAATGGAAATCGATCTAAACTTTGTTACTTTGTTTTTCATAGTGTTCCTTTCATAAAGCTATCTTCAAGCGATTACTTGATTTGCGCATAACCCTATACGAGATATAACCTCACAAGTTTTAACCCCAAAACCGACCAGCCTACTTACCCTAGGATAACATTGATTGAAACAGGGTGACTTTAAGACACCTTTAGGGGAACCTTATGAAATCATTAAGGCCATCAAGATAGCCGGACTTTCTCTAAGCGCTTCTTGGCAATGATGAGAACAAAAACGCTATGGAACAGCCGTATGACCTTTAAAGAATTAATCGGGATATCTTTCGTATGCCGGCTTGAGGCTATGCGGGTTGCTATCTTTCCAGGGGGTGAGCTACATTCACGTATCGGCTCTTTTGGAACTCAGGGGGTTGACAAAATCGTAAAACGTAAAGCGTAATTCTTTTTTACGCATCACGTTTTACGTTTTATGGTGTCAACCCCACGAAATCCTGTTGATCCCACGTATCTTTTAGAGTCTTTCCAGACAGTGGTTTATAATACCGCCTCTATTGTCCATTCGACATTAAAACTTCTAAACGGTGAAGACGCTCTTGCTAACCTTGCTTCAACAAACTATTTTCATAACCTCTATCGACCTGGACAATGCGTCCTACGCTATCGGCGCTATCCAACGCTTGAAACCCCAGCAGCAGCAAATTGTCATCTTTTGGAGCACATTTCTTGAGCTTATGGGGCGGCTGCTGTTGATAGCCATTTTTGTCATCTTGACCGGTGAAGAAAAGCCACTATTCACGTTTGGTGGAGTCGCGTTTACCGTTGAGAATATCTCGCTATTTGCGGCCGGAACTTTCCTGTTGGTGAGAAACGGACGGGGACTGATTGACTTTTTCAGAACCCGGGGTGAACCGGAGGAGTTTCAACCCACCAAAGCCGACCGATTCCGGAAGGTCATCTTTGAAATGGGGGTTATGCTGACCGTCATGTCGATTGATACGGTTCTAGCAGGGTTGGGAATAGCCGACAGCCTCATCATCCTGCTGTTCTTGTTGCTCTTTTCAGCCGCCGTACGTCTTTTGTTCGTGCGACACATCGCCACTTTTGTGCAGCGCTATCCGGCTATCAATATCGTTATTCTGACGTTACTCACCCTCATCGGAGCCGAGTTGATCCTACAGGGCTTCGGCCTCGATTTTGAGCCACTCTTTAACGCTATCCTAATCGCTTCGTTGATTGTCGCCATCATGTACCACCGGCAGCGAGCCAACTCCCCGCTTTCAACCGAAACGTAGTATGGCTGATGGGTGACAATCCCGTCTCGGCCACCCTTCTAATCGCTTTCAAGCCTCCTTTAATCCATTGTCGGCCTTACAAAATCGATCTCCCCACAAAAAAATCATTTTAGCGACTCACAAAATTGTAAATCCCACTATTATCAATCTTTTTGCTAACCGACATATCCGTAATTTACGCTAAAATAGCAACCAACAGATTATAAATTACAAAGGTAGGACTTACGTAGTTGGCTGTTTCGAATAAGGTGACAGTCACTTTTTGCCGAAAATAAACGTCCGCTTAGTCCAAACAGGTCGATTTATCACACGCAAGTGATTGTCACCTTTTGAACTGCGTAACTCATAAAAGGAATAGATGGCACGGTAGCACTATAGAGATTTCTTGCCTTTGACATCGAAATGACATAAATAAACCCTATTATTGTCGAGTTATCGCCCCAAAAATAATAGAAAATTGATGTTAGTTTAGTACTCTATGGCTAGCCCAAAGGTAAGCTACAATAAATTTCTTTAATATGTTAAAATTATTAAAGTGTAAGGTGATCTCCTAATTGGTCCGTCGAATCAGTGCATTTGACACAATAAGACGCTAAATAGCGTTAAGATTTGCCTTCCGCGAAACTTGATAATATAGTTAATAGAAATGTGGAAATTTCTAAATATCGATCTATTGAACATTATCTAGATTAGTACCACTTCCTTCTTTAGATAGAGTACTTCGAATGTAATTTACCTCATTCACACTTTTCATTGTCAACCACTCTTTCAAGCGTTAATTTCAAATTCCTCTAATTATTAGATTTTGCCGCTAAACGCATATAACCCCGACAGATAGGTTGTTAGACACCTTTCTAGGGGGCTTATAGTTATTGAAGCCAAGCTTAGCTAGCTTCGTTAGGCTATATTAATTACTACGGTGATTAAGGAGAAATATTTTGTCGAGCTTGTCTCCTGTAAATCCATATGTAGTTGGCCCTGCGCTTATGGAAGAATACGGTTTTTATGGGCGTCAAAATCTCGTAACTTCGTTGGTCAATTACCTAACGCAAGCAAGCCACCAAAATGCTTTGGTATTGCACGGCCAACGGCGCATCGGAAAAACGTCATTATTGTATCGTTTGGAACGCGATGAGAGACTACAACAGTCCCATCTCCCCATTATCTTTGATTTGCAGCAGCGCAAAGGCTTCCCTTTGGCCCGTATATTAACCGAACTAACGGAAACCATTTCTGAGAAACTCAATTTGGACCTCCAACTACTAACGGAAGCTGCTCTTGCCGCAGATTACAACATGTTTAAGCGAGAGTTTCTTTCCAAAGTATATGACCATATGGGAGACAAGCGGCTGCTTATCCTCTTTGATGAGTTTGATGTTGTGGTACCGGCAGATTTCGCCGATCGTTTTCCGGCCGATACATTTCTCGGTTATCTGCAAAGCCTCCTTGAAGAAGATAGACAACGGTTAGCTTTTATTTTTGTCGTTCATCAAAGAATAAATTTATTGGCCGAGGGTTACCGCCGTCTTTTCCGCACTGCACGCTCTGAACCCGTTAGCCGACTGGGCCAAGTAGAAACGTATGATTTGCTTTCGGAGCTGGGACAAAAGGGACTGATCCACTACACCGAAGGAGCGCTGGAAACAATTTGGAATTTAAACAACGGTCATCCTTATTTAACGCAACTCATTGGTTCTGAGATTTTTGAACGCTTACAAGGTCGCGAACCTCAAGAGGCCACATCTGAAGATGTAGAGGCTTGCCTGGATAAAGCGATGGAGCATGGGGCGCTTGCCTTAGACTGGTTTTGGACCGGTTTCAAACGTGAGGAACAGTTGATTCTGGCCGCTATTGCCGAGTTAACAGGTCGTCAGCCCAATATCAATGAAATTGACATCGATAAAATTTTGCGAGAGCATCAGCTTTTCTTAAGCGAGTTGGATCGCCGCCGTGCTTGTACCCAACTAATTGAGGGTGACTTTCTAACAAATACCGGGGGACGCCACTATAAATTCGCTGTTGAATTTATTCGTCGCTGGATTGTAAAAAATCATTCTCTGAAAGAAGTAAAAAGCGAGTTTGACCAGGCCAGTAACCCCGAAGCCCTGGCGTGCTATCAAGCCGGGCTTCGCCATCACGAAAAGGGCAATAGAGAAGAAGCCATTAGGAATTTTCGGCAGGCGGTAAAACTTGATCCCCAGTTTCCCGATGCTCGACGGGGCCTGGCCCGGGCCTGGCGTTTTCAAGGTGATATTGAGTCAGCCCTGAACGAATATGAAGAAGCCTATCAGCTTGATCCAGCCAATACGCGTGATGAGTTGATCGAATTACGATTTGACTGCATCGCCAAAATTGAAGAAGGAGACAATAAAGAAGAAAGTGGTCAGGATAAAGCAATCCTTGATCATGCGAGACGTATTTTGAGGATAGAGCCTCATCGTCCTAAAGCGCGGCAACTATTAAGGGATATTTACCTTCGGCAAGCGAATGAGCACTTGGACACCTTTAAACCGGAAGAAGCCTTGGCTTCTCTACAAAACTTGATAGAACCTCCCGTACCTATTATACAAGATGATGATGTTGGTCAGAAGGTGCGTGATTTGTGGTTAGAATACAGCCAAAAGTTGATCCAACGTAAGCCACCTCGATGGGATGAAGCCCAACTTGCTTTGGATAAGTTAGACTCTTTGCAACTGTTAGATGAGGTTACCCGTGAAGCTTACAATAAGATCGTTTTGGAAAAAGCCCGTATTGCTTTGGATAAGGACCTTATCGAAGATGCTGTGACAGGGTTACGTACTCACCTAAAACCTCCGCCACCAATTGAAGGTATAAAAAATATTTTCTACGTCTATAAAGATAGACAGGTTGAGCATCAACGCTTGTCGCATGCTGCTGCTGCTTTGGAAGGGTTATGGACCTTAACGAATGAGGCGGGAGATCGGGAGGTTTTGCTGAATTTGTACCATAAGTGGGGCGACATCCTGCTAAAAGAAGAAAAATTTGATGAGGCAATATCCGTCTATCAGAAAGGGAAAAGTGAAGAAAAAACATCAGAGGATTTTGACTCTAAAATTAGCAGCGTTTATTTAAGTAAGGCCGCCTGGCATTTGGATCGGCACGACTTAACCGCAGCCGAAACCAACTATAGAGAAATCTTTGCAGCGTTTGTAAATAAGGGGTGTAGAAGAGCGGCTAAAAGTAAATTAGGCGCATACTTTCAAAGCCGTAGGCAGGAACAGGATTGGGCCAGGTCGAGCAATGTTTTAAAGCTTTTAAAGGATCTGGGTTTGTCAGGTGAAGACGTCCAGGCTTGGGAAACGGAACTCTTTTTGGATCAAGCTAAATCTGAGCTGAACCAAAAACAGGTAGATAGTGCGTTTGAGTATTTAGCCAAGTTAAAGCCTGGCGATCACACGAAAATAAAAGAGCTGATACGTGATTATCTCTACCAAGAAACGCAAAAGGGAGAATGGGAAGTTGCAGCCGATGCTCTAAAACACCTTGAAAAACATCTTTCTAACGATCCTGAGGTTAAAGTTTTGCGAGCGAATTGGCTGTTTAGCTGGGCTAAAGCCATTGTTGGCAAGGAGAGGCTCGATAAAAACTTTATTCAAGTCACGGCGCTTTGTCAAGAGGCATTATCTTTAGCCGAGGAAGAAATGCCCCTTATTGATTTATCGGTAATTCCCAAAGATGAGACAGTAAAGGTAAGCAAAGATTTACGTAATGAGATTTGTAATTTGTTGGCCAATCTTTTTTTAGAACAAGCTCAAACCTACCTGGATCATACCAATTTAACCGAAGCGTTGAAGCTTTTTAATGAAGCGCTGCATTCTTTGCCTTTCCCACCGGAAAACCTGGCATCTGCAATTCGAAAAAAACTTGAAATTTTCAGCCAGAATCAGATTCGAAAAGAGAATTATGAAAAAGCCAGACAGGCTTTAGAAGCAATTTTGAACTTGGAAGTTGGCGGCAGGGAAGTCAATCAAATGTTGACCACGCTTGCCATTAGACAAGCCGAACTTTTATTCAAATCTGATGAGCCAAGATTTGCTTTTTCTATTCTCAATAACCTAAAAACCGAGATAAAGGATATTAAGCCCGAAAAAGTAACGAGAATGGCCTATAAGTTCAGTCGTCTTTATGCCGGCCGGACTTGCTGGAAAGAAGCGATGCAAACCCTTAAAGGTTTAGGAGAATGGTTGGCCCCGTTAGACGAACAGGTTTTGGCTCAAGCATGTGATATTCTGAACCGTGAAAGGTTGGACTTTGTAGTTGGTAAGCGGCTCGTCATGCAGACATATACGATTATGCCTGAGACGATAGAGTACTTGAATAAGGAGATTGGTATTATCGAAGATAGTTATGAAGATGCCAAAACACTTAGCAAATGGGACGCCGAAGCCACCCATAGGTGGATTAAGCAATTCATTGAAAAGGGTGTTGAGCTTGGTCAGACATATCTATTCAATCATGATCCATCGTCTGCTATTCAAGTTTACCAAAAACTCTTGAATCGAGAGAGCCAACTGCTTCAAAACCTACAGTTGGATAATGATATCTGGATTAGATATTTCATTGATATAAGTATAGCCCTTGGGGAAGCCCATTTATTCACTCATGATCTAACGAGTGCGATCAAATGTTATAAAGACATCCATGATCGAACCAAGTCTATTATTGAACTTCAGCCACAAGTAGGATACCAAATTAGTCAAAGCTTGTATAACTATAGCGAAAACTTGTTAGCGCAAGAAAACGCCCCTAAGAAATGGGATTTAGCTGAACTGGCTTTGCAAGAATTGAGCCATCTAAAAATGCCTACTCCCTATGGATTAACTGAACAACCTGATCCTCGAGTAGATGGGGCCATCCAACGGGCGGTTCTTCAAAAAGCTCAGGCCCAGTTACAAGAAGACAACATGAAAGAAGCTTTTAGCCATCTAAAAAAATTGCCGTCAGACTGGCCTGAAGGTGAAATAAAAAAATTTGTTTGGAAATACAGTGAGCAACAACAAGGCCAAAGGAATTGGGAAAATTCAATTGTAGCTTTGAAATATTTGGATAGATTATTGGTTGATGACCGCCAAGCTCGCGATCAAGACACACTGGGGCGGTTAGTTAAAAGCCTGCTTCAGTGGGGGCAACATCTAGAGTATAAGGAGCGAAATTTAGCGAAGGCCGCCGGAGTCTACTATGATGCCTTGCAGCACGCACAGGATATGGCTCGCGCTAGAAGCCTTGAACCTTCATCGCACTTTATTGATGTCACACTAAAGTTGATCCGACAGTTTTTAGGGCGTGATAATACGCAGCAATCGCAAAATAACTCTGCTATAAGCGAGGCTATTCAGTATTGCGAGAAAATTGTGTATTTACCTGAACATGAACCTAAACATGAAGACCAAGTCAACGCTCTTTTATATAGTCATGCTCAAAAATTGGCTGAAGACGAACAGTGGGAACGGGCTTACCTTCTTTTAGATGCGTTACACAACTTGTACGCAAACAATTATAACGATAACCGTAATACGCGTTTTGCAATCTGGCGTTGGAAACTCGTTTTAGATGAAACCAAAAACCTTATTGAAACGCAGCAACTTGATACCGCTTTTTCGCGGTTGGTTTGGTTCAAAGAGTGGTTAGAAGAGCAAGAAGCGCCCGCAACAATATGGACTGATAGTATAAAAGATCTGAAAAAAAGTATCAACTACTTTACAGCTCAGAGATGGTACCCCGAAGAGAATTATGAACTCGCTATACAAACCTTAAACTTTTTATTGGATCTACTACCAGATGATCCGGAAGTTATAGGTTGGCATGTTGAAACGCGGTGTTTGTGGGGACAATCGCTACATAACCGAAATCAACTGGTAGAAGCGCTAAAACAATACCAGCAGGCCTTAAACAGAGCATCCAATCAGGAAATCGTTCCTATTTCAGAGATTGATTCGCTAATAGTAGAGACGCTATTAGACCAAGCTGAACAATATCTCGATCTTAAACAACCCAACCTCCAGACTGCAATAGGGATTTATCAACAAGCCCTTCAGAAGCGCAATAATGATTTAGATCCTTCTGAGCGAATTTATGATGCTCTCAAAAAATACAGTGAGGCCTGGGCACAACAAAAACCTCCCAATTGGGATGCCGCCCATCAAGCGCTCAATCAATTGGTAGGTTTAGAACTCTACAATAATCAGGTGTTGATGTGGCAACAGGAACTAACTTTGAGAGAGATTGATGCTCGGCTAAAAAGCCACAATCTGAAAGAAACCTTTGCCCGATTAGAAGAGTTAGAGCGCCCTTGGCCTGTTGTTGATATTCAAAAGATTGTACAGCGTAATGTTCAAACTAAGTTTGAGAAAAACAACGGTTCTTCAGCCATTGAAATCCTGCAAAATTTAGCGGTTGTCTTAGCCGAAGACTCTTCGGTTCGCCAATGGATTATTAATGAGTTGATGAATTTAGGCGAACAACTGAGTCAGCAGGGTAAGGCCGATGACGCCGGCAAAGCATTCAAAGCCGCTGTTGCTCTCGATTAATTACGTCATAGACAAAATTATTAAATTAGGAATGTTCGAATGACCCAAGTTCAAGACCCTAGGCAGAGATTAATACAACACCATCTCAATGAGGCTCAGAAGGCTTTAGATACTGATAATCTAACCGAGGCCCAGAAATACTTCGAGGAGGCGCTTGAAGTAGGCGGCGAACATCCGGATCGAGCCTCTGATATACGTCAACCCTTGAAAAAGTATTGCGATCGTATGGTATCGCAGCCCAATCCAAATTGGCAGACTGTTCATCAAGTACTTGATATATTTGATAGGCTGAAATTACAAAATGATGAAATACGTGCCTATCAAAGAGAGCTTAGACTAAAGGAAGCCAAATTTTTGCTAGAGAAGCATGATAACTTGGACGATAGTTTCAATATTTTCACCAGCCTGCTGGTCGACGCCGAACGGCTCGGATCTCAAGAAGACAAAGTTAGAAATCGCATTGCCAAGATTGTGGGTGAATATGTTTCTCAACGTGCAGGCCAAAGGCAATGGGCCTTACTGAACCCGGTATTTGAACGTGTTACAAGATTATGGCCACCCAATGATACGATCCATCTCTGGTTAGAAACAATTTCGCAAATTCTGGCTGCGGCTAACCAGGCCCAAATTGGATTTGACAGAGAAGTAAATGATTTAAAGAAAACTAAAAACACCTTGACAATTGCCTTGATAGCACTCTTTGTTCTCGTTATCCTATCATATGCAGTAGTATTGTTTAGCTAGCTGTACTTAATGTCACTTTTTAGGCTTGCGTTATTATCGGGCTAATGAGAAAGGCTTACCTCAAAACTTTTCAAGTTGAGTACAACGCTTAGAAGCTGCTTTAAAGGCAATAATTTGCAATTGTGGTTACATATTCATAGGAATGCGCATAGGTTTTATGTGACGATCCATGAGCCTTTGAAAATCTGGCCTCCTTAGCAATATCTACACCACAAGTGGAGAAATGTAAATGTCTCAACCTCTTGTCTTTATAAGTTACAGCCACAGGGATGAAGCAGAGAAAGATGCGTTGTTACTGCACCTTGGCGTTCTAGGACGGCATGGATTAATAGATCTGTGGAGTGACGATCGAATTGGACCGGGAAGTAATTGGGAACCGGAAATTCATAAAGCGTTAGCTCAAGCAAGAGTAGCTATTTTACTCATCACCGCCAACTTTCTCAATTCGGATTTCATATTAAATGAAGAAGTCCCCAAGCTTTTGGAACGGCGTGAGTCTGAAGGGGTAACGGTTATCCCCATAATCGCCAGATTTTGTGCTTGGAGGAGGGTTGCTTGGCTGGCTAAAATGAATGTCAGGCCAAGAAATGGTGATCCCATTTGGGGAGATAGTGACATTGGCCGTATAGACCGAATGTTAACGGCTATAGCCGAAGAGGTAGCCGAAGTTATACCGAATGAGCCTGTTGTTTCTTCCTCTGAGGATGTTAATCAAGATGAGGATATATCTTTCGAGCCAAACCCGTTTATTATAGGTCATCCCGTACCTCCCGATTTCTTTGTAGGTCGCAAAGACATCATTAATAGATGCCGCAGCAGCATGGCTGGTCCGGCCCGCGGTAGCGTTGCGCTTAGCGGCGGTAGAGGTGTAGGTAAAACTTCTCTACTCCATTACTTACCCCATGTGGCGCAAACTCAGCAGTGGGATCCGTCTATTATTTTTGTTTACCTATACTGCCCAGACCTTCGGCAGTTCACCCCTGGTCGTTTTTATCGGTCTATCTTAGAGGAAATTGAGCTGCAAGAAGATAACGTTGCTTTACAAAAACGTGTTCAGGAACTTTTGGAGCAACCGTCTGATGTCAGCTATTCCGATTTTCGTCGTTTTTTACGGTGGTTGAAACAGCAGAAGCGCTGGCTGGTCATACTACTAGACGGCTTTGCTTGGATTGTTAAGACCGATACTGCTGATATCAAGATAAAAGGTGACTTTTTATCCCACTTGCGTTCTCTAACCAACGATCCTAAATATCCGATAATATTAGTTACTGCGACGCAAGAAACGCTTAGCGATTTATGTGCGGAAATTGTTAAAGACCGGCCAGAGTCGGAATTTTACAACAGTTTCAGTATCCACACAATGGCTCCTTTTACCCCATATGAAACTGAAACCCTTTTAGCTCAGGCTCTAGCAAAGGTCGAATTTGACTTTGATCAGGCTGAGAGAAACCTCTTGGATCATATGGCTGGGTCTCATCCTACCCTGATGCAAATAGCGGGTTACCTGCTGGTCGAAGAGCATCGGCAAGCTATCTCTAACAATCAGTCATACACCTTTTCCGGTCAAAGTTATAAGAAGATAGTTAGTCGTTTCCTGAGTGAAGTCCACGTTTATTTTGAACAGTTTTGGGAAGATTCATCTGTACTGGAACGAACCCTTATTCTTCTTCTCATTCTCGTTGATCTGTCAAAGCAAACAACGCTATCACTTGGTCTTACACTCCAAGAAATGGAACATTTGCTTCAGATCTATGAAAGCAACTTATTACATCTGGCTCAACGAGGATTGGTGCAAGAAAGAGATGGTAGTTACCATATTTTCTCAGAAATTTTTGCATGGTGGCTTGTTAGAGAGATCACCGCTGAGAGCAAAACAAAATTGGTGTACTATTTCGAAAATACCGGCCAAGAGTTACTACAGCGTGTATGTAAAACGTTTGAAATGCTTGCGCCACGATTAACTATGGATATGACCAAGCAAAAGTTAACAATCCGCGATTCGGCACCGCTCGAACTATTTAATACATCTGGTTATAAAATACAAGCTGAATTGGGGCGTGGAGCTTTTGGTGTTGTTTACAAAGCCCATGATCCGCAATTGGATCGGATGGTTGCCATTAAAGTGCTCCATAACCATCCGGCCATTCCTACAGAAGAAAACGCTAAGCAACTCTTAAGAGAGGCCCAGGCAGCCAGCAAACTTAATCATCCTAATATTGTCACCGTATATCACATCGTTAGAGTTGGAGAACAAATATCTTTGGTAATGGAATATTTGGAAGGACAAACACTATCTGGCTTACTTAAAGAAAAAGATCAAGTATCACCGCAGAAAGTCGTGGAGTTGCTTGATCAGGCTGCCTTAGCCCTTGATTATGCGCATTCTCATGATGTAATCCATCGAGACATAAAACCGGCGAACTTGATGATCACCCGTGATGGGGTATTAAAATTAACTGATTTTGGCATTGCTAAAGTTATTGGGGGGATAACTACAACCCAAAGTGGTGAAGTAAAAGGCACAATACTCTATATGTCGCCAGAGCAAGTTAATGGAAACCAACTCGATAACCGATCTGACCTATTTTCTTTAGCAACTGTTGCCTTCGAAATGTTATGTGGCGCATCCCCTTGGTCCGCTACAACATTGACCGATTTAATAAAACAAATTTCAGAAAGTGCACCGCGTTCACTAGCCGATTACGCTCTGCCAACTGCTACTGCTCTCGACTCAGTCTTCCAAAAAGCGTTAGATAAAGATCCAAATAACCGCTATCAAAGCGGACAGGAGTTCGTTCAAGCGTTTAGGTTAGCAGTTGAAACTGTATAAATCGCGTCGTTTTTGTTCTGTAACGACCAACTTGTGAGTGTGTAAATTATGACAAACAAAAGTCCAGCAGGAACAACAAAGCTATCAATTGGAATTATCGCTTTAATTACCGGCACAGCGATCCTGATTATGGGATTCCCTCTGGCGACCTGGGGAGTTCAATGTGAACGTGGAGGGGCTAATGTTATATGCACTCCAACAGCAACCCCTACTCCTACACATACGGCTACATTAATTCCTACAGCCACGTTAACGCCCACTTATACCCTAACCTCAACCCCTACCCATACAGCGACCCCAACTTCAACACCCACTTGGACCTCAACCCCTACAGATACAGCGACCCCAACGCCAACTTCGACACCTGATTATGTTGTGGCTAGAGTCACCATCAACCAGGACAGGGTAAATGTACGTCAGCAGCCCAGCTCAAATAGCCCTGTAGTAAAACCCCTAGAAAATGGTGCTGAAATCATTATCTTGAAGCGTACCAGCGACGCCATATGGTTTCAAGTGGCAACAGCGGAAACGCCATCAACGCCTTTGGGCTGGATAGCGAACTTCTTGATATCTATAGACGAACCTGGTGAATATGAAGAAATACCTACAGTCCCAGCTATAGCTTCTCCTCCTTCTCCTGGGAACTCAGGTGGTGTCGCAAAGAATTTCTTAGAGCCGGGCAAAAACGAACATTTTGAATTTACGGGTGACAATCTAATAACAACGTGGGTTTTGCTCTTCCGTCCCGATATTAATAAAAACGGAAACCAGCAGTTGGTAGAATTCATCGTCTCAGAAGATAATCGTGAGGTCGGCCGAGGTGCTCTCTATACTGAGCCTCCTCCAGATGTTGATTTTGGAGGGTTGATTTGGCAAGGGGGTACCCCTGGTTTACAGTATCGTGTCGATGTTAATAATAAAGGTACTCAGCGAGTTGAGTTGTGTGTTGTGCAAATGAAGGTTCACAGTTGGGTCTGTAATTAACAAATCATGTTCCACTTGCATTACCCTACAAAAATTGTTATCCTTTCATCAAGGTATAAATTTTTGTGTAGCAGTTCGACCTTCATAAATTTAGTAGATAGATGACCACAGTTACAGAAACACCTCAAGAAAAATATAAATTCTATATCGATGGCCTTGTTGCGAGAGAACAACACAGGCGTCAGCGGCTGCAGCAGCGAGCTGAGGAAGCGATGCAGGTTGCTCGTCGGGCTGCTGATTTTTTGCGTGCCTACTATGGTGTCACGCGGGTATGGGTCTTCGGCTCTGTGTTGGAGCCGAACTATTTTCACGAGCGCTCCGATATCGATTTAGCTGTAGAGGGTTTGCCCCCGGAGGTTTATCTCCAAGCCTGGTCTTTACTCAATGGCGGCGCATCGGAGATTAACAGCGCATTTGAGATCGATTTGGTCACACCGGAAGAATGCCGCCCGGCCATTTGGGCAAGCGTAGAGCGCGAAGGGCAGCCGGTATAATGATCAAATATCTTATCTTTGTTGCTAGCCTACGGGAAGAACTAAACAACATAGGAAAAATGATCACCATTGCCGAACGATCGGTGGCCGGGATAGTTAAGCACCCTGAAGATAGTGATATCTACATTAACTCTGCTGCTTTAAACTTGCATAGTTTCTACGCGGGGCTTGAAAAAATGTTTATGTCGATTGCTGAAAAACTTGACCAAAGTGTTCCCAGCAGTGGTAGTTGGCACTTAGAGTTACTCAAGCAAATGACTTTCGATCTTCCCTCTATCCGACCCCCGGTCATTACAAAGCGGACAAAAACCTTACTTGACGACTATCGTTCATTTAGGCACGTCGTTCGTAATGTTTATACCTACAATTTAGATGCAAAGCGAGTTACCGAACTTGTTGATAATCTACCCACTGTATTTGCTGCCATTACAGCAGACCTAAATCAATTCTTTACCTTTTTAGACGCTGCTGCGCAGACACCAATAAACGATGACTAGACATCCCATTCCCCAACAGGAGAAACACACATGCTCGCCAAAGTCACCAGTTGCGCCGTTGTTGGCCTTGAAGGCGTCCTTATTTCCGTAGAAGTCGATATCTCCCGCGGTCTGCCCTCGATGACCATTGTCGGACTGCCCGACGCCGCCGTTCAGGAAAGCCGCGAGCGCGTTCGAGCCGCTATCAAAAACTCCGGCCTGCCCTTCCCTTCCGCCCGCGTCACCGTCAACCTGGCCCCGGCCGATATCCGCAAAGCCGGTCCCGCCTACGATTTGCCAATTGCCATCGGTATCCTGCTCGCCAACGAGCAAATCATCGGCAACGTTGAGCAAGCCATCGTCATGGGCGAGTTGTCTCTCGATGGCGGTGTGCGCCACGTGAGTGGAGCGCTGCCGATGGCCAATCAGGCCAAAAAAGAAGGCTTTACCACCCTCTTCGTGCCTGCCGAAGATGCGCCTCAGGCCGCCCTGATCGAGGGCGTCACCGTCTATCCTATCGAGTCGCTGCTTGATTTGGTCGATCACCTTAGCGGCCACAAAAAGCTGGCTCCGTACGAAATGAAGTTCTCTCTTAACGGCGCAACGCCGCCCTACGCCAGCGATTTATCCGAAATCAAAGGTCAGGAACACGTCAAGCGAGCCGTCGAAGTCGCCGCCGCCGGAGCGCATAATCTGTTGATGTCTGGCCCACCCGGCTCCGGCAAAACCCTCATCGCCCGCTCGATACCGGGCATTCTGCCTCGCCTTGATATCGACGAAGCCCTTGACGTCACCCGTATCTACTCCGTGGCCGACCAACTTTCAGCCGATGAGCCGCTTGTGCACCATCGCCCCTTTCGCGCCCCGCATCATACCGTCAGCTACGCCGGCCTTATCGGCGGCGGGCGCTGGCCCAAACCCGGCGAAATCAGCCTGGCCCACCGTGGCGTTCTCTTTCTTGATGAACTGCCGGAGTTCGGCACCCGCATGCTGGAGATGCTGCGCCAACCGCTGGAAGACAAAATCGTGTCGATCAGCCGCTCGGCGGGATCGTTGACCTACCCGGCTAACTTCATCCTCATCGGCTCGATGAACCCCTGCCCCTGCGGTTTCTACACCGATCCCAACAAAGAATGCACCTGCTCCGTCTCGATGGTCAAGAGCTACCAGAAAAAAATATCCGGCCCACTCATGGACCGGATCGATATTCACGTTGAAGTTCCCCGCGTTCCCTTCGAAAAACTCAGCAGCCAGCGTACCGGCGAACCCAGCGCCACCGTCCGCGACCGCGTCGAAGCCGCTCGCTGCGTCCAGCGCAAACGCTTCGCCGACACGCCGCTCCAAACTAACGCCGATATGGGGCCTGGCGAAATTCGCCAATTTTGCCCGCTCGATGAAACGAGCACCAACCTTCTCAAATCGGCTATGCAGCAGATGCAGTTAAGCGCGCGTGCGTATCACCGTATCCTCAAGCTGGCCCGCACCATCGCCGATTTGGCTGAGGCCGAACAGATTCTAACGCCCCATCTTGCTGAGGCGATTCAGTATCGGCCTCGGCGAATGGATTAGTAAATTGCGCCTCTATTTCTACAGAATTTGACCCTGATTATGATACCGGGATAATTATTATGGGCGACAAGCAGTGGTTGTATGAATTCAACAAACAGTTGGATCGCATACGAATTCATTTTACGGTTGAAGGTGGTCGTGTTACAAATATCGTTGTCGTCCAATATGAAGCCTATATTGATGGACAGTAGCGAGCTATTGTGCGTTTTGATGAAGCCCATGGGTTTTTTCATAGAGATATGATGTCGCCTAATAATGAACAACAAAAGACCGTTTTGTCTGCTACCGATAAAAATCAAGCTCTAAACCAAGCGATTACAGAAATTAGAGAAAACTGGGTTGAATATCGTCGGCAGTATGAGGAGCAATACGATGGCCAAAAATAATCAAGCGTCTCTAATCAATCGTGGTTTAGATAAATTTAGCCATTTTTTAAGTAACGAATTGGCGCAAGTTACTAACCTTGCTGCTGAGATTCCTGATCAAGCTTACATTTTCCACGGAAGCTACAACGATCCCGCCCTAACCGAGGTCGAGATTGAAAAAGCCGCTGATCTGCTGGTTCGAATGCAGCTTGGCGTAGAAGAAGAAGCACCGGTCATCATTGTTTTCGAATATGCGCCCCAACAATATCGCATCGTTGACTTTGCCACCGACCAACGTAAACGCCAAGCCCAAGAATGGTTGCAATCATTTCGCCAACAAAGTCGACAAGCTATTGACTACGAAATCAATCACTGATAATTCATGACTCCCTGCGGTTTCTACACCGATCCAACAAAGAATGCACCTGCTCTGTCTCGAAAGACATTAACATGCAGTTCGGCTGCCAGAAATAGCGCTGCCCAACTGGAACGAATGACGCCGTCTCCCCGTACTGCCACGTGTTCAAAATTCGCCATTTCAAGCCTTCTTAAAAGTTAACCTGCTCAGCGCCTTTAAGACCGAGACGTTGGCGGGCTTCAGCCGGGGTTGCCACGTGAAGCCCCAGGTTTTCGATGATGGTTCGGATTTTGTGAACCTGCTCGGCGTTGGATTTGGCAAGTTCACCTTTGCCAATGTAGAGACTATCCTCTAGCCCCACCCGCAGATTACCGCCCAGTATGGCCGACTGCGTGGCAAAGGGCATTTGCTGTCGCCCCGCAGCCAGAACCGACCACTCGTAGTCATCACCAAACAGCTTATTAGCAATGGTATGCATGTGCATCAAATTATCTAAATCGGCCCCAACACCCCCTAGAATGCCAAACACCATCTGGATGAAAAATGGCGGTTTAAC
>JAGRBZ010000143.1 GCA_020433805.1 Anaerolineae bacterium | reverse complement strand
GACTAGAAGCGCTCAAAAAAGAGTCGGAAACGGATTTCTCGCTGACGCAGGCAGAGGTCGATGCAATGTTGGCAAATGTACGAGAGCACGTTTTGAACATTCACGCCATCGAACAAGAAGCGGTTATAAAGCTTCAAAAAGCGATGTTATAGAGTCGCTACGCAGAGATAAAGAAAAAGCCGCGTTATCAAATGTAACGCGGCTTTTGATTCAGTTTAAACGACTTGTCAAGATCAAGCCGTCGCCAATCTTAAGCATTGGCCGGTGCTGGCGTTGCGCTGCTTCTTCGCTATCCCATGCGGATATGCGGCGTCCATCTTGGATGGCGCGATAGTTGATAGCGGCCACCACGTGGCTACAAGCGGAACGATGATCGTTTTCGGGACGCTGGCGGCCCCACTCGCAGGTACAGGTTCCTCCGTTGACACCCAGGGCCACATCATAAACCCGCTGCGATTCTCCGCTTTTTACTTTATACCAGTTCGGTCTTATCTGCCTGACGGTATGACGACGACTCTTGCCTTGAATGTCTTTAGCATTGGCGATTAAACGCGCCATGAGCCACCTCCGTCTGTTAATTTACTTGTAATGTTGTTAAGTTACCGTTATTATACCTTGCGGACAAGGGGAAATCAAGGCGATTTTGCTTCTGTCCTTGTTGAATGCGTAACAGATAAAAACTCGCAGCGAATGGAAGTTATTTGTTTTCCAATCCTAAGCAGTTTATCTTTGAAAGGATAATTTCACCGACAGCATTATGAATCCATTGGAAAGTACAGAAATAGAGTTTATTGCCCAACAGTTTAAGGGTATTCAGTATCAACATGCCGAAATCGTCGATAAAGAGTTCGATGACTGCACGTTTGTCGATTGTAGCTTTCGAGAAACAACGTTTGTTAACTGTCGCTTTCGCGATTGTACGTTTCAAGGTTCCGATTTAAGCCTGGTTCGGGTTGAGAACTGTGTCTTTACAACAACCACGTTTCAGGACTCGCAACTGATCGGCATCAATTGGCCGGAAGCCAATTGGCACCAACGGGGTTTTCTCAAAACCATCGACTTCATCCGTTGCGTGCTCAATTACGCCTCGTTCTTTGGATTAAATCTAAAAGAGGTACAGTTTGTCGACTGCATGGCTAAAGAGGTTGATTTTGCCGAGGCCGATCTGACCAAAGCCCAGTGCCGCAAGACCGATTTCACGAACAGTCGCTTTCATAACACCAATCTAACGCAAGCCGACTTTACGGGGGCCGTCAACTACGCTATTGCGGCCGATGCCAACCGGCTTAAGGGCACTAAATTCTCACTACCGGAGGCGATGTCGTTACTGTACAGTTTGGATATTATTGTGAGTGAGTAGGATGGTTGGTTGGATAGTAGGACAGTTGGTTGGAATTTTGTAACCCTAGTTGTGTCTCAATGTCATTAACTTCAGGGCAGTGGAATTGAAGCACACAGGGATTCGCCTTTTTCTATTGGATTCGACGAAAGTCTCAAACAAGATCGGCAGATTCCTATAGGATTCAGCGAGGGTCAAAAAAAAGATCGACAGATTCCTATAGGATTCGACCAAGGTCATGAAAAAGATCATGCATTTCCTATAGGATTCGACCAAGGTCATGAAAAAGATCATGCATTTCCTATAGGATTCGGTGAAGGTCATGAAAAAGATCCGTAGATTCCTATAGGATTCGACCACCCTTTAAAGACGAGTCGACAGATTCCTATAGGATCGTTGGAAAAAATTTGAAAGAATTGGCGAGTCTTATAGGATTCGTTGGAAGAATTGGATCGACTCCGCATTTTCTATTGAATTGTTGGAAAAAATTTGAAAGAAACAGTGAGTCTTGTAAGATTCGTTGGAAAAATTGGATCGACCCGGCGTTTACCTATAGAAATTCGTGAAAAAAGTTTCCCCGATCCCATTTTTCTATAGGAATCAGGGAAAAAATTGGAAGGCGTTTGCGAATCTTATAAAATTCGCTAAATCGGGAGGATTTACGTCCAGCTACCTTCAATCCTTTAGCGAAAAAATTAGGATTCTATACTGAATATGAGTTACGCAGTTGAAGGTCCTTGTCTCAAAATCAACCACGAATTACACAGATTACACGAATTAAAAAATAAATATTCGTGTAATTCGTGTAATTTGTAGTTAAAATTTTCAACTGCGTAAGTCGTAATTCAATTCCTAATTCCGTTCAGGCTGTGCTATACTTAAACCTTACCAAGTTACTCCAAAATAAATGCAAAAGAGATGCAAATAGATTACAGATCGGTCGCTGAGGATTGAAAGTTGGGGAGTCGATAATGCAGACACTTCATCTCAACCTGCTGGGGAAGCCACAGGTTAGGCTCGGAGAAACACCGTTAACCGGGTTCGGCACCGCCAAAGCTGAGGCCTTGTTCTATTACCTGGCGGTGACCGGTCAACCGCATAGCCGGGAAGCCCTGGGGGAACTGCTGTGGGGTGACATGCCCGATGTTCAAGCCAAGCGCAACCTGACCACGGCCCTCACTTCCCTCCGCAAACTCGTAGACCCTTACTTACGCATCGAACCGCACAGCGTAGCCTTCAATCTCGATGCTCCTCACAACTTGGATGTCGCCATCTTTCAGTCCACTGTCGAAGCCAGCGCGGCTCTGCAGCCAAAAGATTTCGAGCGTGATCTGGCCCCCCTACGACAGGCCGTCAACCTTTATGAGGATGATTTTTTGACGGGCTTTTACGTCAAGAATGCTTTGTCGTTTGAAGATTGGAGCCTGGAGCGGCGAGAGCAGTTGCGGACGTTGATGCTGCAAGCCTTACACTGTTTAATTGACCATTACGGCAAACAGTTTGATACCGCTACCGCGCTGCTCATCGAATACACGAGTCGCTTACTGGCGTTGGAGCCGTGGCAAGAGGCCGTTCACCGGCAGATGATGATTCTTTTGGCCCAGAGCGGTCAGCGTGGTGCGGCTTTGGCTCAGTATGAAACCTGTTGTCGTATTTTAGATGAAGAGTTGGGTGTCGCGCCGTCGGCTGAGACGATGGCTTTATACGAACGCTTGAAAACCCCTCAGAAGCCGGTTCCTCATAATTTGCCGCCCCAACCCAATGCCTTCATAGGGCGTGCGCGCGAGCTACAACACCTCACGACAAATCTAAATAATCCTGACTGTCGGCTGTTGAACCTGATTGGGCCGGGAGGGATCGGCAAAACCAGGCTAGCCATTAAAGGAGCCAGGCACTATATCGAGCCAAAGCTGGTTTTTAACGGGGCAACATTTGCGGATGGGGTCTACTTTGTCAACCTCGCCCCCATCACAATCGCCGAAATGTCTGATGGCGCGATAAACCGGACTCGTGTGTCGACGCCCCTGGCTTCAGCGATAGCCGATGCAATTGGGTTCTCCTTTTATGGGCCAACCGACTACATGACCCAATTACAGCATCACTTGCGTGAAAAAGAGATGCTGTTGGTTCTGGATAATTTTGAACATTTAACCGCCGGCGCAACGCTGTTATCAGCATTATTGCAGCAAGCCACAGGTATTAAGCTCTTGATCACCTCACGCGAACGGCTCAACCTCACGGAGGAGTGGGAGATAGAACTTCGTGGTCTCGATTTTCCAAAAGAAGCACAAGGCGTGTCGCATTTTGATAGTTATAGCGCCGTCAAGCTCTTTATGGGCAACGTACAACGTATTCGGGGCGACGGCGAACCTACCGCTGAACAGATTGCCGATATTATTCGCATTTGTCAGCTTGTAGAGGGCGTTCCCTTGGCGTTGGTCTTGGCGGCTAGCTGGATGCGGGTTTTATCGTGCGGAGAGGTTGTGAAAGAGATCGAGCGCAATCTGGATTTTTTAAGTGCTTCGCAGCGCAATATCCCGGAGCGACATCGCAGCCTGCGGGCTGTCTTCGAACACTCGTGGCAACTCCTTAATGAAACAGAGCGGGCTGTCTTTCGGAAGATAACGGTCTTTCGGGACGGCTTTGATCGGAAGGCGGCTCAGGATGTCACCGGCGCTACGCTGCCAACCCTGACGAGCTTGGTGGATAAGTCTTTGCTCCGGGTAACATCCTCAGGTCGATACGAGACGCATGAGCTGCTCCGTCAATTCGCGACCGAGAAGCTGGCCCAAGCCCCGGCAGAGCAAGCAGCGACGCAAGATGCGCATTGCCGCTACTACGCCAAATTTCTTCAGGCCCGCGAGTGGCAGTTATCGGGTCTTCAAGGGGTGGCTACGCTGACGGAACTTAGCAACGAAATCGACAATATTCGAGCTTGCTGGTATCGAGCCATTGTATCGGGGCGACCGGTCGCGGTCACGGAAATTGTTCAATGCGCGTGGAGTCTCATCGTTCTCTATGCCTGGCGGGGGTGGAATCAGGAAGGTGTCGAATTTTTTGGGCAAGCCGCTACGCGCTTAAAGGAAGAAATAGACTCGACGCCGTTTAGCCCCCAGAAAAATCTCGCTTATGGGCAGGTGCTAGTCGGTCTGGGCGATTCTTATCATCACTTAGGTGATCTCGAACGGGCCACGGAATTGTATCAGCAAAGTCTTCTGGCCCTCCGGCAATCGGATTTGGATGCACGAAACGCTAAACGCGCTCAGGGTCTGGCGCTCCACCTCTTGGGCGCATCGGCCTGGCGGCGAGGACAATATCCTGAAGCACGAAAATCTCTTACGGAGGGTTTTACGCTTTTCAAAGACGTTGATGACCGCGTTTTTGAGGCCAGATCAACCCTCTTTTTAGGTGTCATTGCTGTCGAACTGGGAGAGTATGTTAAAGCCGAACCGTTGTTACAAGAGGGACTCCAGGTCTTTAAAGAGCTAGATGAGTATTGGTATGCAACCGAAGCGCTCGATTGTTTGGCCCGAGCCAGACACGCGCTCGGCAAGCCCCTTACCGAAGTTCGGCAGCTTGCCGAGGAAAATCTGCATCTCAGTCGAAAGGCAGGGAGCGTGGCAGCCACCGTCGAAGCCCTCAATCTTTTAGGGGCCACGCTCAATCTGATGGGCGATACAGAACGCATCGAAGCAAAAGCGTTGCTCCGGGAAAGCGTAACTTTGTGTCGAAAATTGAATAATCCCTCGGGGATGGCGCTTGCTCTCTATCAACTTGGGCTAACGACGATGGCTTCCGGTGATGATCAAGCCGCAGCAAGCTGTTTTCACGAGGCCTTAGACATTTCGATTTCAACCCAATTTACCCCGATCATCCTGGAGATTTTAGTGGGACTGGCTACCCTAAGGGAGCAACAGCAAGCCCTTACGCCGAATCAGCAAGAACTTCTTCTGACCCTGGCAACCCTGGTATTTAATCATCCGGCCAGCAACCGGCAAACCCAAAATGACGCGGCTCGACTCTTGATTGCGTTGGATACCGCCGGGCTGCCACGCCACATCATCTCAGCCGCCAAAGAAAGGGCGCAAGCGATTACGCTGAAAGCGATGGTCGAAGAGATATTAAGAAATAAGGAATAACTTTCCCGTTCTTACAGGGTAACTTATTGTAAGGTAAATCTCTGCGAACTCTGTGCCTACTTTGTGAACTCTGTGGTAAAATTTTCGCGCTCTACGCTGATTCTGGTTATTACGGTTGTCTTTCATCGGCTATGGACAAACCCACGGCGTGTGTAATGGGTAAAGATCCCGTTTGCGATTAAGACGCCGGTTAGAATGACGGCGAAGCCAAGATAGATATTCCAAGACAATTGCTCGCCTAAAACAACCACACCCAACGTAGCCCCGACGATGGGAATCAAGTAGTTGACCATTGAAATATGGGTTGGGGTAGCAATCTCAACCAACCGGTAAAAGACCATAAACGCCAAAGCCGTACCCAAAACGCTGATGCCTACCCAGGCACTGATAGCTAACCCCGAAGGCATAGGCAAGCTTAAAGGCTGGTCTATTAGCAGTGAAAGTGGTAAGGTGTAGAAAGTGGCTAACATAAGTTGGGCCGTTGGTGCTGTTAAGGCCGGTAGACCCCGCAGATGCCGGCGAGAATAAATGATGGCGATGGCGTAACAGACGGCCACAGTTAGCATGGCGAGCACACCTGCCCCCGTTGCTTGAACACCGGTTAACAAGGTCGGCGCAACCAGCACGACTAAACCACCCAGCCCCACCATTGTTCCGGCCAACTTGGTGGGTGTCAAACGATCATCGGCCACCAGAAAGTGGGCCAAAAGAATGGTGCACAGCGGCGTCGTACCAATAATAATAGCCGAAAATCCGCTGTCGATATATTGGGCGGCCCAAGCCACTAAGATGTAAGGCCCGGCATTATGGAGCAGCGCCACAAGGGCCAGGTGTTTCCAGATGCCGCCCCATTGGGGCAGGCGTTGTCCACGAAAACGGAGTACGAGAAATAAAACGGATGCCCCCAACGCAGTTCGACCCATCGCAAACGTTATCGGCGGGATCTCCGTCACGCCGATTTTGGCAAACAGATACGACGACCCCCACAGACACGCTAATATTATAAGCCACAAGAATTTCTCAACCTGCTTCAAATACGCCAAGAGTGGCGCTAGCGTCAAAGCGACCGTAAAAACGACGTCGGCTTGTTGGCTCTTAGGTCGGTTGATTATGGCCGAGTTAAATCTATTGGTTCGGTAAGAAAAATTCATCTTTATCATTTTATTGCATTTTCCCCATCGCCCTCACTTCCAACCCCTCTCCCAGCGGGAAAGGAGAGTCGCGCCAGCGACGGGGTGAGGGCGAGAATTTCTTAGAAAGAGGCAATCGCCCCGGCCAAATCATTGTAAATCGGTAAACCGGATGTTGAGAGGGCTTTTTGGATGTGGGGTTGAGGGTTGAGTAGGCGAATATTATGCGGGGCATCATGCATATATTCAGCCATCATGCGTAAAGCAACTACGCCACCTTCCGGATCTAACGGCTTCTCGCCGCGGAAGAGCATGGCAACGCTGTACAGGGCAAAAAATCCGGTTAATGCGACATCTTGAAGTTCGCTCATGTCGATAATGAGAAAGCGTTGTCCGTTTTCATACAGTTCTTGAGCTTTGTTAATTAAATTGCAGAATGTGAAGCGATCGAGTTCGCCGCGCGTTTGTAAGAGGGCCACAGGGTTTGTCCCTTGAATTTGGCTAACATGCATATCTATTGTTGAGTGTGTCATTTTTTGTCTCCTTATTGTTCAATTCCTGATTAAGTTCAGGCTGTGATATACTTAGGACTCATCCATCAATAACTTACCTGTATTAGGAAATTGGAGACTGGTAACTAGAGATTAAACAATCTCCAATCTCTAGTCTCACATCTCCAAAACCGAAAAGTTAATCGTGAACAGTTTCTTAAACCTTACCAGACTACTCCAAAAAAAATGCAAAAAAGGTGCAAATAACGTTCAGATTGTTCGCTGAAGTCCAAGGATAGGAGACGGAATGGTTGAGACATTACATCTCAATCTGCTAGGAAACCCTCAAATAGTAATAGGGGAAACACCATTAGCAGGGCTGGCCACGGCCAAGGCTGAAGCGCTGCTATATTATTTGGCTGTGACCGGTCAACCGCACAGCCGAGAAACCCTGGTGGAACTCCTATGGGGGGATATGCCCGAATCCAAGGCCAAGCGAAACCTGACCACCACGCTGTCTACGCTGCGTAAAGCCGTGGGCGATTACCTTATTATCGAGTCGCAAAGTGTGGCGTTCAACCTTGATGCTCCGCATATGGTCGATGTCACCATCTTTCAAGCGGCTGTCGAAGGCAGTGCCGATCTGCAACCAACCAATCTTGAGCGCGATTTGGCTCCGCTGCGACAGGCCGTTAACCTCTACAATGGCGATTTTCTGGCAGGCTATCACGTTAAAAATGCATTGTCGTTTGAAGCGTGGAGTGCCGAGCAGCGTGATTATCTACGATCGTTGATGTTGCAAGCTCTGTACAGCCTCATCGAACATTACACCAATCAGCCAAACACCGATTCGTCGATAGCCATAGAATATGCCAACCAGTTGCTGGCCCTAGAGCCGTGGCACGAAACAGTTCACCGCGAACTGATGCTGCTGCTGGCACGTAGTGGTCAGCGCGGTGCGGCATTGGCCCAATATGAAACGTGTCGCCGTATATTGGATGAAGAATTAGGTGTGGAGCCGGCGGCCGAGACCACAGCCTTATACGAACGGTTAAAAAAGGTTGAGAAACCGATTGTTCACAATTTACCGTCGCAGACAAACACCTTTGTGGGGCGGACCCGAGAGATGGAGCAACTGACGGCTGATCTGAATAATCCTGATTGTCGTCTGTTGACCTTGGTTGGGCCGGGTGGCATCGGCAAGACACGCCTATCGTTAGAAGGGGCCAGGCAATATCTTCAAGCGGACAAGATGTTTGATGGGGCTACGTTTTCGGATGGAATTTATGTTGTCAATCTGGCTCCTATTGCCGCGCCCGAAACACCATATGGCAATGCCATATCAACTCTCTTGGCATCGGCTATGGCCAATGCCATAGGCTTTTCGTTTTATGGCGCAACCGATCAGATGGAACAGTTGCATCATCACCTCCGTGAAAAAGAGATCCTCTTCATCTTAGACAACTTCGAACATTTGATAGAGGGAGCAACGCTACTCGCCGACATGTTGCAACAGGCCCGAAAGATAAAACTCCTTGTCACCTCACGAGAACGTTTGAACTTGATGGAAGAATGGGTCGTAGAGCTTTATGGGCTGGATTTTCCAAATGAAAGATGGTCATCTTCAGTATTCGAACACTCTGACTCAGAGTCTTCTTTGCCCAACTCCTCCAACCTCGCACAATATAGTGCTATTGCCCTCTTTGGAGAGCAGGTGCGTCAAATTCGGGGAAATTTCGAACTTACTGAAACGGACGCGCCGCATATTGTTCGGATATGTCAATTGGTCGATGGATTTCCCCTGGCATTGATTTTGGCTGCTAGTTGGCTGCGAGCTTTGTCGATTGAGGAAGTTGAGCAAGAAATTGAGCGAAATCTGGATTTTTTAAGGGCTTCGCAGCGTAACATTCCGGAACGCCATCGTAGCATACGAGCGGTATTTAATTATTCATGGCAGATGCTGACCGATAGTGAGCGCTCAGTCTTTATGAAGTTGTCGATCTTTCGAGGCGGATTTCGGCGCGATGCCGCCCAAGGCGTGGTTGACGCCGCACTACTGGCCTTGGCCGGATTGGTAGACAAATCGTTAGTGCGCTTATTACCCTCAGGCCGGTATGATGTTCACGAATTGCTACGTCAGTATGCCACTGAAAAGTTGTCCGAAGTGCCGGATGTACAGATGACAACCCAAGAAAAGCATTGTCGCTACTATGCCAAATTTCTTCAAACCCGTAATGCACGACTCTCAAACGCTGATCGATCCGACTGGCTTAACCAAATTAACCCGGAAATTGATAATATTCGAGCCGGATGGAGTTGGGCGGTAACAAATCGCCAAGAGACGCTGATTGAGCCGTGCATTGAAGGATTGTTCGATTTTTTCTGGCTGCGAAGTCGTTTTCACGAGGGAGCCGATACCTTTGCCGAGGCGGTTGAGGGTTTGGCTCAAACCGATGACAAACCGCTTTTGGCCCGGCTCCAACTACGGCAGGGCGCGTTCTGCGGTGCATTAGGCCTTTACGATACGGGCGAACGTTTGCTCAACCATGCCCTGGCCTCTTTTCAACACGCAGATATGGCTCAAGAAACCGCCTTAGCGTTCATTTTTCTGGGGGATAGTGCCCGCGACCAGGGGCGCTATGAAGAAGCCAAAGAGCGGTACGAAGCGAGTATTGACCTCAGCAAGCAGTTCGAAGGCTCGGAGATGCGCGCTACAGCACTCTATGGGCTTGGTTCTATCGGCGAAGGCAGCGGTGAGTTTACGGCGGCTAAAGAATACTTCCTGGAAAGTTTGGAGTTATTTCGAGCCGCCAAAAGGCCGGACGGCATCGCCAACGGGCTAGACAAATTGGGACTCATTGCCTGGGTGTTAGGCGAATATGACGACTCCGAAGCTTACTACAATGAGAGTCTGGACCTTTTCAAACAAAGCAATAATCGGCTAGGTATTTCTCTGGCCCTCGGTGGATTGGGACTGGTCGCTTGGGGGCGGGGCGGTCCGGAGTTGGTTCGAGCGAGAGAAATGGTTGAAAAAAGCCTGGCGCTTTGCCGTGAAACCGGCCAGCGCGGCCATATGGTTATCCGGTTGGCCGTGCTGGGCCATGTTTGCAACGCGCTTGAAAAGTATGATCTGGCCCAGATTTACTGTCATCAGGGCGTTGCGTTAGGTCGGGAGATCGATTTCAGAATGGGTTTATCTCTTGTCTTGAGCGCATTGGGCGAAGCGCTGGCTGCACAGGGTGAGTTTGAGCAGGGCCAAGCTACCCTAATCGAGTCGATTCAGGTGGCAGCGGACATCAACGATTACTCCGAACTGTTTGCTGCGCTGGTGAACTGGGTTGAGTTTCGCCTGAGAGAACGGCGTGATAATGTTCATCTCTCCGTTGACCTACAACAGCAGTTGTTAGACATCCTGTCCTTAACCTTCACCCACCCTGCCAACCGGCAAGTCTTCCGTGATAAAGCCGCCCGTCTCCTGGCTAACCTAGAGCCATCCCTCTCCGCAGACAGCCCGGTGCAAATTAACACCGGCCCCAATTTGCCTGATGTCGATACGGTTGTCGCTGAAATATTGCGAGGGCGAGAGGCTTAACGGAACGCATTTTGCAATGCACTTTGCCCCTATTGCGTAGTTCGTAGTGCGTATTGTATGGCCTGAAAATGATACGAACTACGCAATACGCACCAGATCACCTATCAAAATGGAGAATTTATAGAATTTCCATCAATTACAGCCTCGTTATTTGCATTTCATTTGCACCTATTTGGTAAGATAAAATCGTTAAAACCCAGTAATCTCAATAGGATGCAAAAATGATGAACCAAACATTTGTCTCAGAAAGTGGCGAATTTGCTCAGGCTAGAAAACAAGCTGTTTTTGAAGGATGGCGAAATTTCATTACGCGCCAACCCAATACGCTTCTCTCCTTTGAGACGGTTCGGCAGGCGCTGGGCTTGCAGGACATGGAAAGGCGCGGCCTTCAGGATGTTGAAATCGACAAGATAGTCGGTAGTGTCGGGCGAGACTGGGAGTTTACCCGCACCTTTCTCCCTAAAAGCAGCTTTATCCGCGATCGATGGCAACAGATAGCTGATTTGTCACCTTGCCAAGACGTTCCACCTGTTCTTGTCTATAAAGTTAGCGACATTTATTTTGTGGTTGATGGACATCATCGCGTTTCGGTATGTCGATCGCGAGGAGCAAAAAATATCAAAGCTTTTGTGATTGAGTACACAACAGCGGTGTCAATCGACAAAGATGATAGTTTGAATACTATTCTGCAAAAAGGAAAGTGATCTTAGGTAAAGCAGTATTTATTTGGCCCCCTTTATCTCCTTACACTTTAATTTTTTTGACTGCACAGTAATGGCTAAAATTGGCAGTCATATCCTCAGCGCCTTGTTATTTTGTACACATATTGGTTACAATAGATGTGTGGACTTTGGTCGGATTGATCCATTCGGCACATCCTATTCTTTTTAACCCTCAATCGACCCAAAATTATGTCTAAGCCTAATTTACTATAACTTTTTGCTACATAGAATCTCCATCATTTTTGCAATCTTAGAAATGAATGGACTTTACGATATTTAAGATGAGGTCTCTTTATGTCCTTGGATTTGTTAAAAATCTTTGATGAGTTTGTTCAAGATTATGGCTCTCTTCGTTTGGCTCACCATCACACCAGAAGCTCATTCACTTTAAGAGAACTTAACTATTTTTTTGAACTTGGGCAGAGAAAGAATTATGAGTCATTTACTGAAGATATGACCGGCTCATTGCGCCTCATGGATTTAAGTTGGTGGGATAACTACAGTAATGGATATTGGCATAATTTGGTGTTACATCTAGAAAGAGAAAATCTTTGGAACAAGGATGAAGAAACCCTATTAAAATTGTTTCAGAAGGATCGAAACCACGTGCCTTCAAATGTGATTGGAATGATTCCTGTACCGGACCAAAAACGAATAGATGAATTATTAAAAATAGCACAATCGACATGTAATGTTGATAATGCTTTATTGATCTTTCGAGTTAATCCCTACACAAATACAGGACACAGAATGAAAGCATATTTATTCAAAAGAAATCAGATTGCTGAATACAAGGTCGCTTATGTTTATGAAAACCCAACAACAAAATATCTCTTTATGAATTTTAATTCACCTGATTAATTTTCTCTCCTATAAGCTGGTCCCAGAATGCTTACGTCATTGAAAATAATTCCCCGCCATCAAGACAGAATGACACAATCCAAGGCATAAGGTTACACATTTCCGTTTTTGTAGACAGACAAAAAAAGAGTACACTTAGACTCGGCCCGGTTTAACACCGTGTCCAGGTCATTCTCACCGCGACGTGGGTATGCTGGCCTGAAACCATCCCGGAAGGACCTCTGTGCTGAGCCTTTATAAATATCCCAATTTAGTAATAGCTCTTGGCGCGATTATCGCGCTTCTTTTATGTGTGCAGTTTATTATCTATCCGCTCTTGGCGCGGACGGGGTTGGATCTCGAACTTGATAAGCTCGATTCACGCCTGCGCTTCTGGTGGACCATCGTTATCGGATTTTTATTCGGTGTTGTTCTTGGCTCGAAGTTTTTACTGCTGTTAATCGCCTTTAGCTGCTTTTTGGCGCTCAAAGAATTTTTATCCATTACCCCCAGCCGCCGCGCCGACCGGCGGGTTTTGTTTTTTGCCTACCTCACCCTGCCGCTTCAATTTTATTGGATCTGGATCGGCTGGTACGGCATGTTTATCGTCTTTATCCCGGTCTATGTTTTTCTCTTTTTGCCCTTGCCGATGACGCTTCTGGGCGAAACCAAAGGCTTCTTGCGCGCCTTTAGCCTGCTTAACTGGATTATCATGACCGCCGTATTTAGTTTAAGCCATTTAGGATTTTTGCTGGTGCTGCCCGATTCGCTCAATCCGGTGGCGGGAGGCATTGGACTGGCCTTCTTTTTGATGCTTTTGGTCCAGGTCAACGATGCTTCGCAGTTTATCTTTGGCAGCATTACCCGCGAACGCAAAGTTATTCCCAAATTGAGCGCCTCGCGGACATGGTCGGGTTTAATTAGCGGATTGGTGTTAACCGTGATTGTCGCCGCCTTAACCGCACCTTTTTTAACCCCGTTTTCACCCATCGAGGCCATTGGCCTGGGGATTCTGATCGCGCTGACCGGCCTGATCGGATATATTGTTTTTTCGGCCATCAAGCGCGATTTGGACTTTGAAGATCGCGGCACCATGACGCCGGGGCATGGCGGCATCTTAAACCGGGTCGATACGTTGGTCTATGCCGCTCCGCTCTTTTTTCACATTACGTCCTATTTGTATTCCTAATTGAGGCAAGTATGGCAAAGTTGCTGCGCATTTTCTTCTTTATCTTCATCGTCAGGCCGATTGTTTTGATCGTCCTCGGTCTCAACGTCTTCAATAAGAAAAATCTGACCGATGACCGGCCCGGCCATTATCGCGCCCAATCACAACAGCCACCTCGATGCACCAACGATACTATCCCTGTGGCCCCTCAACAGAATTCACCACATTCGGCCTGTAGCCGCCGCCGACTACTTTTTGACCAACCCGGTGTTGGCCTGGTTCACCTTAAACGTTATCGGCATTATCCCCATCGAACGCAAAAGACGCGATGCCGCAGAAGATCCGCTGGCAACCAGTTCCGCCGCCCTGGAACAGGGCGATATCCTTATTATTTTCCCGGAAGGCTCACGGGGTTTGCCCGAAGTGATGGATAACTTTAAATCGGGCATCTCGCGTCTTGTCGAGCGGAACCCCAAAGTCCCTATCGTTCCGATCTTTATCCACGGTTTGGGTAAATCGCTGCCCAAAGGCGATTTTGTATTCGTGCCCTTTTTTTGCGATGTCTTTATCGGTGAACCCGTATACTGGCAAGGCTCCGTAGACGAAACGATGGACGCTTACCGCGCCGCGATGGAACAGTTAGCCGCCAAGTGCGATGCTCCGGCGTGGGAGTGAGAAGATTTTATTAATACGCCAACGTAATCTCGAAATCGTATACCTGACGTCTTTCGCCGGCCAGAGCACGCAGCGCATCGATGTGGCGCTCGGCTTCTTCAACCCCGGCCTGAATCGGCGTATCGATTTCGCGAAAATCGAGCGAAGCAAAACTATCAACGTCGGGCCGCATCAAAATATCCGGCGGATTGAGCGCCAGACGCTGTTCGTGTAAATGCCAGGTAATCACCCGCACCGAACGCCACAAGGCCGCCGGTAGCGACGGCGGCTTTTTGCCATTGCCGTTGCCGGTAAAAAGGTTGGCCGTCAACTCTAGCCCCAATATACCGTTTAAGGGATCAACCCAGGGATTATCCTTTTCCAATTCAGGATAGACATCAACAGCGATAATTTTCTCTGCGCCCTGTTTAAAGGCAGCGTGGGTCGCCAAACTATCGAGCACGCCCCCATCGGCCAACTCCATACCGTTGATATTGACCGGCGGAAAGGCACCCGGCACAGCACTCGAAGCCAGCAAGGCCGGGATTAGTTCGCCCTGGTTAAGCATCACTTCCTGGCCGTGGCACATATCAACCGCCATCAGCGTAACCGGGATAGCAAGGTCGGCAAACGTTTTCCCCGCCAAAATCTCCGCCAAATTATCGTGAATGCGCTGCTGACGAGAGCGCGCTGTTAAATTTTTGAAGTTAAAAAGCGATGTTTGCTGCACCCGGCTCACACCCTGCCCTATTTCGGCGGGATGATAGCCCATCGCAAATAAAACGCCGACGATGCCGCCCATACTGGTGCCCACAATAAAATCGATGGGAATTTGCTCGCGAACCAAAACTTTCAAAATACCGATATGGGCCAGAGCACGGCTACCGCCACCGCCTAATACAAGCCCGATTTTGGGATGCTGGATCATAACATGTGTCTCCTAACGTGATGATGTTCAAGACCGAGTCTTTACAAAATTTTATTTTATACAAGATTCTTTAAGAATGGGTGAGTAAGAGCGTTTTTATGCAGCATGTTCTGTATGACCAGACCTGACAGGTTTTGTCCACAACTTTACGAAAAAGTTGGCTTTGGAACGAAAATTTGTCGTCAAGTGAACGGAATTATCGAAAACCTGTCAGGTCTTCGCGCTATAATGCAGAAATGCTGGTTTCATAGCAAGGGTTGTTAAAATTTGCATCTTTATGCCAGATAGGTTAAAAAATAGACTTAATTGAATATATTGGGAACATATATCAGGATATAAATAAGGGGAAGGTCGATGTGCGGAAGATACAGCTTAACCGCAAACGCAAAAAAACTGGCCGAAGCTTTTGCCGATGTTGCCGGCGTGCCGGACGAAATACCGCCGCGCTACAACATCGCGCCGTCGCAACCGATTGCCGTCATTGCCAATAACGACCGGCATGCCGTCGAGTTTTTTCAATGGGGGCTTATCCCCTCGTGGGCTAAAGACCCCAAAATCGGCAACCGGATGATCAACGCCCGGTCAGAAACACTGGCTGAAAAACCCTCTTTTCGCACCGCCTACCGCCGCCGCCGCTGCCTGGTTTTAGCCGATGGTTTCTATGAATGGCGGCGCAACGACGATAAATCGAAAACCCCTATGTATATCCAACTCGAATCGCAGGAGCCGTTCGCTTTTGCCGGATTGTGGGAAGTGTGGCACTCGCCGCAGGACGATATGGTTTTGTCTTGTACCATTATCACCACCGAACCCAATGATCTCATGGCCTCCATCCACAATCGGATGCCGGTTATTTTACCGGCTGATGCATACGCCCAATGGCTCGATCCCAACGAACAAAAGCCTGATCAGTTACAAAGTCTTCTCAAGCCCTATCCCGCTGAGGCGATGACCGCCTATCCGGTTTCAAAAGTGGTTAACAACCCTCGGAATGATGATCCGGCATGTGTTAAACCCGTGGCGGAAGCGTAGGGACAGAGATTGGAGACTAGAGATCGGAGACTGGAGATTAGAGATTAATGATGGGCATTGTTTTAGGATCTTGAACTCTAATCAATCCCCAGTCTCCAGTCTCTCGTTACCAATTACAACTTGCCCGACAGAATTGGATACGTTAATTAATTCTTATTGCTAAGGATACACACCCTATGACCTTGAAATTTGAAGTATGGAGCGATTTCGTCTGACCCTGGTGTTTGATGATGAAGGCCAGTTTGGACCGACTCGCACAAGTGGAAGACATTGAGATCGAATGGAAAAGCTTTGAATTAAGGCCGCTTAATGCCGCGCCGATGCCGCCTGCTCAAGAACAAGCCTACAAGCAGCGTATTGCCGCAGCTTGGCCCCGTACCCGCAAAACCGCTCAAGAAAATTTCGGCGTGGAGATGATACACCACCGTTGGGGTGTAAAATCGCGCCTGGCCCATGAGGGTGCTAAATTTGCGGAAGAAAAAGGGCGAGGAGACGCTTATCACGACCGAATGTTCAAAGCCCACTTCATCGACGATCTTGATTTTGGCGATCTCGATACCCTGGCCGATTTAGCGGCAGAAATAGGGCTGGATCGGGCTGAATTTGTCGCCGCGCTTGAAAACCATACCTACGCTGCCGCCGTTGATAATGATGTGGCCCAGGCCCAAGCCTATGGTATTCAAGGCGTGCCGGGGACCATCATTGCCAATAAATATATGGTTTCCGGTGCCCAACCGTTTGAAGCGCTGGAAGACATTGTCCGACAGGTTAAAGAACACGAAGCCGCCAATAAATAAACTGCTGAAAACACACGAGTATGATCAAAATTCATATTTCATCTTTCATAATGCATAATTTAAAGACATGTCTATGCTAACCAAATCACTGTTTGTTCGATTAACCATATCCATCAGCCTCCTCGTTATCCTCTTCTTAACCGCGCCCTTTCTCAACGCCCAAGAAGGCGAACTCAATCACGCCGGAAATCCGGTAGCCGCTCTGCCCGCTGAATTTCCCGAAGAGCCACCCTTTACCTTGCCGTTTGCCGGGCCGGCCGGCCCGGATACCTGGCTCTTAAGCCAATCATACGGCAACACGGTAGGAGCCTTTGCCCAGCGCCGCATCTTCTATCATGCCGGACAGGGAATTCATTTTGGCCTGGATTTTAGCGCCCCGTGCGGCACCGAAGTCGTGGCTATCGGCAACGGCATTGTCAGCGAGGTGGATGGCCGGCATGGATCAGCCCCCCACAACCTGGTTATCGATCATCCCAACGGCTACAGCTCCCTTTACGGCCATTTGCTGCAAACGCCCGATTTGGTTCCCGGTGAAGCGGTTGAACGGGGGCAAGTGGTCGCGCTGAGTGGTGATTCGTTCGAAACATGTTATTCCGCGCCCCACCTACATTTGGAAATTCGCGATAACCATCACTGGCAGGCTTTCAATCCGGTGCCGCTCATTCAAGCCGATTGGGATAGTTTGACTCTGGCCGGCAGCTTCGGTGCTAACTTTCAGCGCGATCTAACGGATCCGCGTCGCTGGCAAACAATTCAAGACCAACCGAGTATCGTTTTTGGCGGTAATTTGCTCAACGATTACGCGCTCACCTGGCCTCCCGAAAGGGGAGCGCGGTAAATGCTGCCGCGACAACATATCGCGCTGGCAATGCTGCTAACCGGCTTCGTCACACTCAGTTGTCGACTGATACCCTTCGAAAGCGCTGCAATATCTGAGCCGGACGCGCCTCAAGCGGTGATATCTGCTACCCCAATCGCGATAGCCGCCCAACCGCTCGCAACCGATACACCACTGCCGTTGCCAACCTCCAGCCCCGCAGCCAATCCCACAGCCACCTTCACGCCTCTCCCAATCGTTCCGCCCGAACCCGAACTACGTCAATTGGTTCAAGGCGGTTGCTGTGTTCAACCTTTTTTCTCGCCGGACAGCCAATATGTGCTGTTTATTGATAAACCCGATACCGAAGCGCCGGTTGGTGTTTACGGCATCGACCTAAGCGACCCGCAGGCCACACCTGCCCTGATCAATGATGAGATCGGATTTCGCAGCCCCGACCGCACAGTAGTTGCCACCATGAATGGCAACCTGGCCCAATTTGTCGATGAAACAAGTGGCGAACGTTGGAGCATCGATACCGACGGCAATTGGCCCAGTTATTCGCCTGATTCGCAGCAGATTTTGTGGGAAGCGCGTGATCCGGAAGGCCCGTTTGACGCTCGTCAGACCGATGTCTGGGTGGCTGACGAAAAAGGTGATAATCCGCGTTTAGTGACTACGGTACGAGGTGGTGGCGTGGTTGGTTGGCTGCCCGA
>JAGRBZ010000142.1 GCA_020433805.1 Anaerolineae bacterium | reverse complement strand
TTAATTTCTGTTCGATGGCCGGCCAATCTTCGGCAAACGGGTCGGGCCGGGTGCGGTAGGCCCGCGGCTGGTTCAACTCACTCGGAACTTGGCCCAACCGTTCGTATTTGGCTACCGTTTTTCGACTTTTTATATTGGCTTTGACCGCCGCCTGTTCCTGGCTGCGGCCTTGCGTTCTTTCTTTCATCATTCGCCTCACTTGCGCATCGGTGCAGGTCATTGGCTGGCTTCCCCCTTTCTGGTTCCGCCAGTTTACTCCCCTTCCTCCGCTTGGCTAGTGGGCATTTCTAATTGTCATCGCTGGGTAATTATAGTTGTCGTTGAACAATAATGCGCTGTATTTTGAATGCGTAGGAAATCCCTTACGGAATCCTTAAAACCTGAACCCCCACCGTAAGCAATTAATCCATACGGGGATTCCGGCATATGATGGAGTACATCACGGGCTACATTATAAGGTTCCTTATTTTCAAAAACTAAGGCATAGGGAAGTGTTCCAACTATCTCGTAAGCCAATGGCATCACATTAGAGGTTATATTTAACAATTCACGGTTAAGCCGCCCTTCTGCGAATAATTTGGTTTTAAATAACTGTTTTAACCGTTTTTCTCTTCCCGTTAATTCTACAGAGCGACGATTTAGCGGAGCAGGTTGCTTGAACCAACCTTCAAAGAAACCTTGATTGACTTTCTGTAGAAAATCACCTTGCTCATCAGGTAATGCATTCAAATCTGCTACCCATTGAAGTTTTGGATGCCAATAATAACTTTGCCACCAAAGGTTTTTAGGGGGAAGAGGTTGCTGGATTCGAGTGACATATTTTGGTAATGCTGGTTTTCCAGTTCGATCCCAAGTAGTGCGTCCATTTACGCTTGGAAAAGCGATAATTTCTTGCTGTTCAGCATATTTTAGAGCATTCAAGAACCAGTCTCGGCGTTGTGGAATACCAGGGCGATGTGCAAATACGGTTGCAAATTCAACCCTCAATCGTTCAAGTGGAATACGCTTGGTTTTTATTTCTAGGGTTTTCATTCGTTGAGCAAATTCTTCAAATCGTTTAACATCAGTATCTACACCCATAAATTAATTTACGCCAGCCCCTTTGTGTTTGTCCTCTGGCCTTGTCCAATGAACTCTTTCAAGAAGGCTATGATTTTCTGCATTACGTCTTTCATTACGTAAACGCACGATATTGGGCATCACTTGAAGTGCCTCTGCATCGTTGACTCCTGTTGCATAAATAAGTTGTATGTTCATAGATTGAGCAGTTGCACGTTGCAATTCGAGAAATTTTGCTCGTGATGCTGAACCTACCGGATTATCTAAAAATAGTGATCCTGATATCTTCAGGCTTTTACCACGCTCTTTAGCACGTTGTTGTGCCAAAGCACAATATAAGAGTACCGCACTTGTTAATCGCTCCCCACCACTTTCTTTAGACATGTCGGTAATAGAGACATAATTTGCCGGAGCATCTACATCGGGAAATAGAACCTTTACCCGAATAGGTTGCGAGAGCTTGCGAACAGCACGCTGTATAAGTTCAATCCCGTTGGGAATTTCTTTCCCCCTAACAATAATATCATCAATTAGCTCACCTATTTTTCGACGTTTTTCATCGGGAGAAGATAGATTTTGCAAGTTGATTTTTAGAAAAGGTTTTCCGGCTAACATTCCAGCTGAGGCCGGTAATTTTGAGTTATTAGTCAAACTCCGTAGCATTTGAATTCCACGGTCTGCTATATTAACAAGCTGTATGATAAGTGTATTACGATGTTCATCAACTTTGTCCAGTTCTGAACGGGTAACCTGTTCTCTCGCATCAAGATCATCTAAAAGCTGGCCAATTTTTTGCTCCAGTTGTTCCTCAGACCATTGTCTGAGTGCTTTGGCAAAATCTAAGGGGTTGTCTTGAAGACAGTTTAAATAATCTTTCCATATCTTTTCACGCTTCTCTAATAGCTGGTTTTTTACTCTTCTCTCCTCTGCCAACCTTGTCTCAACATTTGTTACATATATTTCATATTCCTCAATAGCTGGTGGCACAGAGGGTGTAGTATCTTCAACAAGGGTTATTTCATCAAATAGGTGCTCATCAGACATTGCTTGCTCTACACGCCTCAGATAAGAGTAAATCAATGTTTTCTGTAATTCTAGGTTTTTTTTCTGTATAGAATATTCTGACACATTTTTCTCATGTTCATTTGCTTGTGTCCTGTAGATCTTTAAAGACTCTTTTGTTTGTCTAAGAGATTGCTCAAGTGCTTCTTCATCCAAGTTTCGCTCTTCGATTTCAGGAACAGTTTTCAAGTCAGGGTACTCTCGCTGATGAGATTCTAAGTCTCTTTTAGCAGCCTTTGTTTCAGATCTAGATTCTCCTATTCTCTCTCTGAAATTTTGCTCCCATTTTTCGGCCTCATCATACTTTTGTTGAACAATACTTTTGTCAAGCACTGCTGAAAGCTCATTTCGGATATCAGCTTCGCTTATGCTTTTATCACGAGCATCATTGAATCGCTTGTAGTTTCTTGTTCTGTTATTACGAGCCATGTCTAATTCCGCCTGAAGGCGATCACCATCTGTTTTCTCATTAATTCTATCACACAGTTGTTTATGAACTTCTCGCAATTTATCAACATCGCCTGCTATTGGTATATATTCGTTTTCACGATGCTCAATATTGCGGATTGCCTGTTCATCGCTACTTGCCTTTGTTTCAAATTCTTTTGCTTCATTTTCACATGTTTGTGCTTGAGCTTCGGCCTTGGTACATTGCTTATCTTGCTCTTCTGCTATTACCTGTGATTTCTGCAATGCATTTTTTGCACGTTTAATATCCTCTTTAAGTTTGACCAGACGTGATTTATCTCCATATTCCTCATGATGTACTTCCATCCTACTAATGGCTGTCTCTGCCGCTAAGATTTTTTCTTTCAATATATCAAGCTTATCGTTTAGTTGCTTAAGTGTTGTTTCACAATTAAGTTGTTCTTGCTGAATGCTATCCAGCTGAGTTTTATACTGCTGTAAATCTCCCTCTAAAGCGTCTAATTCTGTCTGTTGATGGTGAAACCATTCTTGAGGATATTTTTCAATAAATCTTTCAAGGCGATCTGCCGTATCTCGTATATTTGTTGATTGTTGTTTGGCCTCTTCTATCTGAAGGTGTGTTTTATTCAAAAGAAGCTCTAGTTTGGCCTCTTCCTTTTTTGCCATATTTTTATCAAAATAAGCATCACTGGTTGGGCCAAATACAAATCGTTCCGCCATAGTAGTTAACGGCGTGTCCCCATTTACATTCAATGCCGTGGACATAGAAGCAATAACAACTGGAGAACCAAGTTGAACTGTCAGGTTTTCAGGCTGTTCGAGTAGCTTCCGGGCCTGCTCAAAATGCTCATCACGTATTAGGACTCCTGAAACCAATTCTGGATGTTTTTTTATATAGACGTGATTTTGCTCACGGTCTGAACCTGTATGAGCTAGATGTTCCCAACCAGGGAAAGCTATGACACCATTATCAGAAAAATATTCCAAAAGTACCCGCACATCTTGCAACGGGGGTAAAACTTCTTTTGATTGAAGGTAATCAAGAACCATCTCTTGTTCAGCTATAGAGATAAAAAGTTCCCGTACATATGTTTCTAATTCAGTTCGCTTGTCTCTCAGTAATCTCAAGGAAGCGATATTAAGCAGTTCGGCATTTACTTCACTATCTATCTCTTCAAGAATTCGCCTTAATATAGGGTCGTTTAATATACAAGATTGTTCGCTTTTGGCATTATCAAGCATTTTCTGCTTTTGTTGTAAACTCTGTGTTGCTTCAATCTCTCGCGCTATTATTTCAGCTTTTTTATCGGCCAACCGCTTTAACTTGGTTTGTGAAGTTTTTATTTCACCATTAAGATTACTGACCTGATGTTCATCATCATTTTTAATTTGTTTCCATCTTTCCAAAGCGATTGCAATTGCCTCATCTGGATTTAATATGCCCAATTGCTCCAGTTTTTCCCATGAACTAAGTGTACGTTTGAGTTGCTTTGTATATTGTTTGGCACGCTCGTCAGCACTTCCAGCCTCACGACGCGCCTCGTTGGCAAGTTGCCGAGCCTTTCGAGCATTGTTACGATAGGCTATCTCATTTTTAACTTTGCTTTTTGCTTCCTCTCGATATCGCTGAGCCCTTGCCGCAAGTGCCCCTGCTAACGCATATGCAGAAGAATGAACTTCATCCCAATCAGGCGCAAGCTCTGCATCTTGAGCCTCAAGAAGAGATTCCAAATTGCGAATTTTATCTTCATCTCGTTCAACATCCACAAGCGGTATGGCAGCTTTCCAGATTAGACGTTTGTGCTTGATGTTGTTCAATTGGTCTTGAATACCTTTTTCCTCAAGCGATAAGCGATCTAGCTTCTGCTTAAAAAGACACCTTTGCAAGAATAGCATTCGGTTATTTTGTACTTTAGCTGTTTCATATGCTTGTGTAGCCTCACGCTTGGCTAAAGCCTCTTTCTGAGACATATCTGCTATATCCCGCTCAATTGTCTCAAGTTGATTATCAAAGTGTTTTTTCAAGTGATTGAATGTTCGCCATAACGTTTCCAGATTGACAAGATGTTTTTGGTGTTGTGCCAAAACGTCTGTCATCGGATGTATGATCTTTTTCAATTTATCAATAAGTTTGAGGCTTGGTTTTAGCTGTTCGTTTCGCTGACGTAGAATAGCCCGGAACTCTGTCAAATTGGTTGCAAGCTGGTTTCCCCTTTTGGAAGGCATAACCATCAACAAGAAAAAATCAACAAATTCATCCGCATTTTTAAATCGAAAAAGTTCATCTGCCCCACCTTCACGGCTATTCATTCGAATTTGATACTTGAAAAATTCGGGGTCAATATGTGCTTTTTCAAGAATAGTACGCCACTCCTGATGATTTTCAGTTTCGTGAGCATCTGAGTTATTATAATTCACACCAAGATTCTGCCACTCTTGCTTAAAGCCTGGAAGTGTAAAGCGTTTTCCATCTTTATCTTTAAGAGGAATAGTTTCAAGTGTTACGTGGGGTTTCTGCACATAGGCAGCAAAGAACAATCTTCTTAAAGATTCTCGATGCCACTCATAAAATCCGCCTGTTAGATACCATACAGGTTCTTCATGGGGGGTACTATCCAACAACCATTCAGCTACAACCACCGAATGATCTTGCGGGAGAACATACTCGGACAAACGGCGATTTCCTTGGTCAGCTTTAGAGCCAAGAAAGTAATGCTGATTTGGTATGAGTAAAGAAAATAAGAGATTGAGTATTGAAGATTTTCCCCCGCCATTTCGTAACCACAAAATCGAGTCGCTCGCATAAAAATCTTTATCACAAAAGTTAAGAATAAGATCATCCATACGGGCATTTTGATGGCCAATATTAACAAAACGTAGACGAGTTAATTGAGGCACTAAACAGTTCCTTGCTTTGGTTCTATAACCGTCTGGATGGCTTGATACATTCGACTAGCTGCATATTCCTGCACCAGTACCTGGTATCGCCATAAGGGTTGAAAAAGCTCGCCATTTTTCTTGAAGCAACGTTGCCGACAAAGGTAATCTAGCGCATATTCGATCATACCTCGAGTTGTTCCACGCCCGACGCGTTGGCTATTAGTCTCTTTAGCGGCTGGTTGATTTTTATAAACACGCCATGCCTCATAGATACCTTCAGTACCTTCTATAATCGGGTCAGGATTTTCTCGGCTAGCTTCTTCAAGACGTTCCGCAATGTGTCGCAATGTCATTTCAATTTCGTCCACAGTTATTGGATTTCTGGATAGGTTTGTATCTGAAAATAAGTCTGTAGAATGAGGATATACAGTGGCCGCGATAGCAACTTGAATTAACCCATCCAGAAGGCGTTTGTCTGCACTATTATCTGTTGGTCTATATTCACTTGATCGAGTGACAAAGACAGAACCAATAACAGGCGCAAGAACCAAACTGTATCCCTGACGAACATCATTGAGGATTTGTAGCCCCAGCCCCGCAACAACTGAGTCAACTACATTGCGGAATTCTAGCCGATCCAAATATCGACCAATTAGAATACGATACTCATCATGCCTAATTGGGCTTGCGTCAGGGCGTAAAGCCCACTGTATTAACCGGCCTGCGGCAAACTGGTCATCACTATCTATATCATAACGTGTGGTCATCATCCCCTTCCCTGTCGCTATTTTCAGGGTTATCTCCCTCTACAGATTGTTTTTTATCCAATTTCAGGTCATCACCATAAAACCCCGCATATTCAAAAGTAGTACCAGTTGGCTCTGCTTGTAGTGTAGTTGCTGAACTATTTTCAAATACTTGTAGTGTTTGGAGGCTAATGTACTCGGCAACGGGTTGTGGTTCTGTGGCATTTATAGCATTTTTGAGAACTGTTGAAAGTTGTATCGGAAATGTTTCAGGAGCAAGGTATGATTGTACTTTTTGTTGTACTTCTGGAGGGTAGCGTAATACATCAGGAATATGTTCGGTCCAGATTTGCTCTTCATCCGGCACACTATAAAGCACTTGTTCACGTCTTGGCTGTAAAGCCCAAGATATAAAACTCTTCAATGAAAACACTTTAGGGGCATTAGCTCCCCTAAGTGTGGTGGCGGCCCCTTCATAATTGATGTTATCTCCATCTAGTGTTTTAAGTGCATCCTTAACTGACAATGCCAGCAATGGTTCTAGCACATCAATAAATAGGTTGGGAAGATGTTTAGAAGGCTGTGGCATGAAGGCTTGACGATCTTGTTCCTTAAAGAATACAGTTGGAGCTTTCATTAATATTTCATGCAATCGAGTATGTTCGTCAAAACAGTCATCCATAAGTTTGGCAATTAGGGCTATCTGCTCTATTCCATCACTATCTTGTTCTAATTCATCCAGCTTCTGACGGGCGGAATCAGCAATATCTTTCTCAACCTGCAATCTGCCTTTTATATGCTCAAGCGCTTCATCTAATATCTTTAGCACTTCTCTGCGCCAATCAACACGGCTCATATCTCGATGCGTTTCTTGGAGAATACGTTCAATTTTGTTTGCCAGTTGTATTGAACGGAGTCTTGCATCCCTTGCTGAGGCGGCTGCCTCTTTAAAACGACCACGTTTAAGCTGAGATTGATCAACAGCTTCCAGTGCGGTCTGGGCATCTTCTATATCCAAATCTAGTGCATTTAAGAGAAGGTTTATAGCTTCTGATGATAGTTGAAGCACAATACGATCATCAGAAGCAAAACGTTCTTCAATAAGCCGTAATTCAAGTTGTCGTCTTATCGGTTTATTTTCATCAAAATCAAAATATTCTATTTTAAAGGGGTGTCTCTTATATTTATCGTTTCGTAATCGCCCAAGTAATTCAGCCGTAAAGTGACTGTGTCGTTGAGCATCAGGGGGAATTCCTGCCAGAATGTCCATCTGCGACATTGAAGGTGCTAGGACACGAGTTGCATCATTGCTATCAGCATCAACTCCAAGCCCCATAGACTCGATAATATAGTCAAGCACTTGCATTGCTAATGCTACAGAATCATAATGGCGTGTATCTGGGTCGCGCTGTTTGTCCCAATCACGTAGCTTAAGAAGCGGCCTAGCATGTAGTAATACACGTAAACGCCGTGTTAATTGAGGTTGCCACATTAATTTATGTTCTCACTAAAATCATGCCCACACAGAACATATGTGCATAAATTTTATTTTATCAAAAAAACCGAGAAAAATCCATTCTCGGCAAAAATCAGGGTGCGTTTCAGTTATGGGGCGAGATAGAAACACTGAATTTATGAGGGGAATGAGGCCACTGAACCGTTCTGGGCGGTGTTCTTATAAATGCTCTGTCAAGAAAGCGCTATCGTTGAAAGGCAGAATTCAGTGAAATCATCATTTTCAGTGTTTCAGTGTTTCAATGAGTACCGGTTGCCCCAAAATAGAAATGCACCCGTGCAGGTGTATTCACTGGATTTTTCATCACACTTTTGATACTATCTATGATCATTTGTGTCTAGCAGTGGACCCTTAACGGCTTTTAAAGCAGTCTCTAAGTCTTAGGCCGGGAGCGAATTGTGAATACAGATTACAAAGCCAGGGAACAGGCCGAAACGCCCTATTACGACGTGGTCATTGTCGGAGCGGGGCTGTCGGGTATTGGGGCGGCCTATCATCTGCAAGACAAATGCCCCACCAAAAGCTATGTTATCGTAGAGGGCCGCGAGGCGCTGGGCGGCACGTGGGATCTGTTTCGCTATCCGGGCATTCGCTCCGACAGCGATATGTACACACTGGGGTATAACTTCAAGCCCTGGCGCGGTAAGAAGAGTATCACCAGCGGGCCGTCTATTTTGGAGTACCTCCAAGAGACCGCTGCCGAAAACAGCATCGACCGGCATATTCGCTATGGGCATCTGGTTAAGAAGGCGACCTGGTCGAGTGCAGAGGCGGCCTGGACGGTTGAAGCGCAGCATAAAGAGTCCGGCAAGACAGTTTATCTACGCTGCAACTTTCTGCTTATGTGCGCCGGTTATTACAGCTATGAAGGTGGCTACGCCCCTCCATTTAAGGGCAGCGAACGCTTTGTCGGCGACATCATTCATCCCCAACATTGGCCCGAAGATTTTGACTACAAGGACAAACAGATTATTGTTATTGGCTCCGGGGCGACGGCGGTGACGCTGGTGCCGGCCATGGCCGCCGATGCGGCGCATGTGGTCATGCTCCAGCGCTCGCCCACCTATGTGGCAGCCCAAAACGATGAGGACAAGCTGGCCCCCATACTGCGTCGATTTTTACCCGAACGGCTCGTGTATGCCTTCACCCGTCGAAAGTATATGTTCTACCAGCAACTGGTGTATAGGGTGATGCGGGCCAGGCCCAAGCAATCGAAGCAGAAGCTGGTTGGAATGGTGCGTAAAGCGCTTGGCCCCGATTATGATGTTGAAACCCATTTTGTGCCGCGCTACGATCCCTGGGATCAGCGCGTCTGCATTGTACCCAACGGCGACCTGTTTGAGACCCTCAAATCAGGCCAGGCCTCCGTTGTAACCGATCACATCGACACCTTTACCGAGAAGGGTATCCGTCTCAAATCGGGCCAAGAGCTTGAGGCCGACATCATTATTACGGCGACGGGCCTCAATCTGGTTGTACTCGGCGATGTAGAATTTATCGTTGATGACAAACCGGTCGACATCGCCAAAACGTATACGTATAAGGGGCTGATGTTTTCAGATGTACCCAATCTAACCGCAACTTTTGGCTACATCAACGCTTCCTGGACCCTACGTGCTGATCTCAATGCCGAATACGTTTGCCGCCTTATCAACCACATGGATAAACGGGGCGTGCGCCAATGTACACCGCGCCTGCGGGCTGAAGACAGGGCTATGCCGGCTCGCTCGTTTATCCAAGGCTTTTCTTCCGGTTATTTGCAGCGCTCCATCAATCGGTTTGCGAAGCAAGGCGATCGCAAGCCGTGGATAAATCCGCAGCGTTATAGGCCCGATAAGCAAATGCTCCGCCGCGATCCAATAGAGGATGGGGTACTGGTGTTTGACCCTTGTAGTACGGCCGAGAGAAAATAATGCCCAGTCTAAAAAGCAAATTGATACGCTATGCTATGCTGTTTGAGAAATGGTGTGTCCCGGACCACAGGTCATTCATGGCCAGCCGGGCAAGGTTTAATGGCTTTGGCGAGCGATACCGCCCATTAAGAGGAAGCTCGGTTGAGGCGGTGGATATCGACGGTATCGCTAGTGAGTGGATTATTCCTTCTAAGCCTATGGCCCGGAGGACGGTCATTTATTTGCATGGGGGCGGTTATGAGGTTGGCTCGTGTGCGTGTTATCGCGCAATAGTCAGCTACTTCGCCGAGGCGTATCGGGCCAAAACGCTGCTGATCGATTACGGGCTTGCCCCTGAATATCCCTTTCCGGCCGGGTTGGAAGACGTCCTCAGCGTCTATCACCATCTGTTGTCCCAGAGACACGCGCCGGAAAATATCGTCATCATGGGCGACTCGGCGGGGGGCGGGCTGACCTTGGCGACCCTGCTTAGTCTGATCGCACAAGGCAGCCATTTGCCTTCCGCCGCAGTTCTCCTCTCCCCCTGGACTGACCTAACCCTAAGCGGTGAATCGATACAGACCCGCGCGCACGTTGAGCCGATGCTCAGGCTGGGTGTCATCGAGAACATGGCGCGTCACTATTGCGGCGACCACGATCCGCGCCACCCCCTGATTTCGCCGCTCTATGCTGATCTGCACGGTCTACCGCCCCTGCTCATCCACGTAGGCGATGATGAAATATTGCTCAACGACTCCACCCGGCTCGCTGAGCAGGCTCAAGCCGCAGGCGTGGATGTTACCTTTAAGGTGTGGCCGGAGATGTGGCACTTCTTCCACTGGGCCGCGATGCACGATGTCGCTGAAAGCAAGCAGGCAATCGCGGAGATAGCCGCATTTGTTGAGGCCCATATGGGGCAGCCGGTCGTGCGGAGCGTGGAGACGGAAGATTAGGGTTAAATGGCTCATCCTAAGCATCATTTCTAGCCAAGCCAAAATAGTCCATATAATCGCCAAGTCGGTCAGCAATGGCGGCATCGGTCAACCCAAAATCCTCCGCTCGATAGTGATGCCGGCCATGCTGGCCTTTTGGATGCCTGGAAATATACTCCTGCACGTGTCGTGAATGTTCTTCGGACCAGGGCATATTAAAGTAGTGATAGATACGCTGCACGGTAGTAACGGGATCAGCCACCAGGTCGGTATAGGCGATGTCGCAGATGCGATCCGGGTTCGAGGCTCGAAAGGACAAATTATGCTTCACATCACATTCCAACATCTCCAGCGTAATTTGCGCCATACGGGGCACATCCAGCTTTTTAGTAAGGACACTGTGCGAGGTGTAGAGCAGGCTATTCAGACTGATAGTCGACTTGACCGGATCACGCACTATTTGAACCACCCTGGCGTTGGGCAAGACCTCATAGAGGGTATCTAAAGCACCCATGTGGGGCGGTGCCTTTAGGGCCAACCGTTTTGTAGGCGTGACAGCCTGCAATGCCTGCAAAAGCCAGCTATATTCTCGATAGGATTGCCGGCGAGGGGCGGTATTGTACCACCGAACATACCCGAATACGGGCAGCCCTATCCAAAACATGGTCGATACAAAGGTGGTACCCTGCAAAAAGATACATTCCTCCGGTGTTTCGGCACGAATGAAATGCTTTCCATCCAAATCAGGGGTTAGCCTGACTCTGTAGTCAAGCAATTTTTTGACCCGTTCAAATCGACCATCAGGCTCGCTGTAGGGTAAGGGGTGCATCGTCTCCCAAAAGGGAATCGCTCGATGGGCGGGGTCCGTGGCGAGCAGGCGGTGTAACAAGGTTGTGCCCGACCGGGGCAAACCGGTAACAATAATGGGGGGTAATAGCCGACGCTCATAAACATCCGGCCGGCGTTTACGATCTTCGGTAAGTAACAGCCGGTTTTCGAGAAGCGCTACGAGCGTTTTTGTGACGAACATCCGGCCGAGGACATTTAGGTGGGCCTCTTTATTAAGCGAGTCCAGTAAACAATGCAGGCCCTCATAAAAGGCAGGATCACCAAAGTCACTGAGCTTGCGGTGCTTCATAGCACTTTCGCATAAGGCATCGGCATTTAATTCATAAAGCGGGATTTTAAGCGCACGAAGTGACTGCCCAATGCCATTCAGTAACCGGGTAAACAGTGGCAAATGAGAGTGTTTTAACGACAATATGTTGTCTCCAATATGACCTACGCCGTTGCCATGTCATTTCGAGCAATCCATAATCCTTGAACCATAGGATTACGCCATCGCTCATGAACAAGCACCCTTCGATACGCTCCGCTACTCAGGATGGTTGTTCATGAGCAGGAGGAACGACGAGAAATCCCTGAGAAAACTGTTTGCAAGCAGATGCTGTAGGCATTTCTCCGCCTTTGGCTACGAAATGACATATATGGGTGTCAAGGGCGTAACTCCTATCCAAATGACAATCAACAGATTCGAACCTATGCCGGTCTGCGTCAAGACACCCGTTTCCAAACGATTATCACAGTCACAACCACACCCATAGCTTTGACGGGCAGGGTACTCAGGGTCAATTGGGTACCGGCCAATTTAATGATACGCACCAAATCGGTTCCTACAAAATTAGGAAACAAACTCAGAGTCGGTTGATGAATAACCTGGTCGGCTTGAATTGTGTAAGGCCCGGCATAGGAAAGATAGGTGTACGTGGCTTGTGCTTTTTCTTCATCGCCGGCGTCGATAAGATTAGCGGCGGTTGTCACGTGAGGCCGGTTAGCGTTCATCACATGGGCAGACATATAGCCTTGGTCGTTGTACATAATATACCCGCTGGCCTCCTGACCATGAGGGTAGATGATCGGCTCATGTCTTAGTTTAGTCAAGAAAGGTGTTTCCCGATCAACCATAATCCGCAGCAATCGCGACAAAAAACCGTCTAAGGTGATGACCATCGAGACCATTTTCCAAATACCGACAAGATTGCGGTCGGGCAACACGTGACGACTGCCTTCACGTGACCTGGCTCGCTGCCACGTGGTTTGCAAACTTCCATCGTGAGCCGACAGCGTTAAGGTCTCGCCCGACAGGTGGCAACTGTATTGTTGCGGCTGCCCCACAAGATTGGGATTGAAGGCAATTTCAGGCGTGTGGATGATGGTCTCACCCTGAACACTGTATCGACCGGCATAACCAAAAAAACATTCAGCCGCAGCGGCTTTATCCGCTGCGGACATCCACAAGTAATTATCAAACGGCACAGACACATGGGGACGATCCGGTTTCATTACTTGCAAAGCTACATAGCCACCCTGCGGATGGTACGTCACATAACCTATCGGATCGGGGCCAAAAGGATATTCTCGCTCGCTCGCCGGTTGTCGCCAGGTCACCAGTTCCCAGGTTCCGGCTAAAAGATGGGGGGTCATACCTCTTTCCTTTCGGGATAAATGGCGGCAGGTAGCACAGTTACTTTCCCTGACCACTACTACTACGAGATTTTGACATAAGCCTGGAAAAGAAACCAGGTTTTTCGGTCAATTCGATCAATTTCGGGCCGAAGAAGGCTCACTCAAAAGCATATTTCCATTTCTAAAGTCAAAAACCTGGTTTCTCAGGCCGAACAGTCACTTTCCCTGGCCAGTCAATTCATACCTTAAGCGCATCAACACATCCTCATTCACATAAAGCTGATTGTGACTGTGTTGAATGGGATGAATGTCGGCTCCAGGTAAAATAGCGCTTTGGCTGGGTATAAAGCTGTCGCCATCGGAGGTTGTTATCATTTCTACATTCTTCCACAGTCCCTGGCGATTCCGCTCAATGCACAGCCGGGTAACTGTCGTTGTGCCATACCCAAAAATGCAGGTGGTGGGGATGGTGGCTTCTTTATTCAAGGCCTGTACAAAATCAGCGCCGGCCGCCAATAGACCCTGTCTGTTGGGAGGCAGCCAGTTGCTGTCTTCATACAGATCAAGCGGCTGGTCGTGATGGTCAGAGACGGTCGAGGAAAAAGGCAGCATTTGATACAAACTTGGGAACGAGGCAAACATATGCATCATGTTTTTTCCCAGCGAACTACTAAGTGCGGCAGCAATCGTATGGAAACGGCTGAGGTTATCGGGTAAAATCATTAACAATGCGGCGGGAAACCCATGGTTTGGTCCGCCCATAAGGAGCAATTTCTTGATCTTTCCGGCTCCGCCCAGACAATCGACATAATAGCGGCTAACGAGACACCCCATACTATGGGCAATGATAACCGGGGGCGTTGCCGGGTGCCACTGCGCAACGGCTTCGGCCAGTTGGTGGGCAACCTTCCGAATATCATCCCGCCAGTCGTAGGCAAATTCAAGCAGGTCGTGGCCCCGAATATAGCCCATCGTCTCTTGCAGATGATCGCCAATCCGAACGTAGGACTCGATCTCAATAAGTTTCGGCACCACAGCAACTTCACTGAGGATGCTTCTGGCCTCGACGGAATTGTCTGGAGAAAATTCAAATTTTTCAGGATGGGTTAGCAGAGTACGCACATTGGGCCAAATCTTCTCTGTGCCGCGCCATAAGTCTGAGCCAAAATTACCCGGCACGACAATTACCGGGACGCGCTCTGTTTTGGGTGCCACCATGGTCGGGTCGATGTGGCTGACATCTTTGAAAACGAGTTGGGCATGGCCAATATTTACCGTGTCGGTATGGCTCAAGGTATGTCGGTCGATGCGCTGTTGGCCCAAAAAGGTACCGTTGGCGCTCTCCAAATCGCGGATGATAAAGCTCTCTCCATCGCGCTCGATGTGGGCATGGTAGCGGGATACTTTCTGGTGGTCGATCACAATGTCATTGTCCTCACTGCGGCCCAGGGTCCAACGATCCTGATTTTGGAGTCGATGCTCCCATGTTGCGGTGGGCGTGTGGATAACCAACCGGGGAACGCGCAGCAGTTGGTCTCGCACCGAGACATCCTGTTTTACCGGTTCGGTTTCATCTGACGGTTGGGCTATCTCATCCAGAAACTGATGCAGCAACTGCCGGTCCGTGCTCCTCCCCTTGCTGCGTTTGGCGCGACGAGATGGCGACGCAGCCTCAAAACGCAGCGTGCTGCTGCCCAATGTGATCAGGTTGCCTGACCGGAGCGGCACGCATTCGATGCGTTGTCCGTCAACAAAGGTACCGTTGGCCGAACCGGCATCGATCAAATCGCACCCTTTTTTACTGCACACCAGGCGCGCGTGCAGACGCGATACTTTTGGATCGGCCAGGACGATGTCATTATCCTCCTCGCGGCCCAGCGTTATTTCTGAAGCCGTCAAGGGCAAAACCAGTTCTGATCCGTCCGGCCCCACTATAATTAACTGACCATATTTTGCCATAATAAATCCTAAGAGGGCTTCGATTGTAACATTGGTTTTCATCTGACCAAAACAGACAGAGGCTCCATGAGACATTATAGATCCAATTTTCGAGGAGCCAGCATCCTCAGATGCGGCTCCGTTCGGCATCTGAGGATGCCTCACTGCTCTTAAGGCAGCGCTTCAACGTATTGGCCAGCATTTGCACCTGGGGTTTTTTCATAAGGTTGAGGTGATGACCGGGTAGATGATGCACGACAACCTCCTGTTCGGTCAATACTTGCCAGCCCAGTGTCCGGCTTTGATCATCCTGCCCCAACGCCGACTGCACCCGAAATAGCGTAACCTGGCCGGGATAACGCTGCGGTTGATAGCGGGCCATAGCCTGTCGACCAACCCTCAGAATATTGAAAATCCGGCGGGGGGTGGATTGCGCCGACGTCAGCGACCAGATTTCTTTTGTCACTACCCGGCCCATCTGCCAACTATTAAGCGACGAGGCCGCGTTCGCTGTATCTATTGCGTCCGAAGGCGCTGTCGTGAGGTCTTGTAAGGAGGCCTTCAGCCGAAAATAGTCGTGGACATAAGGCCAGATATAGGGTCCGGCTTGCATCATCAGAAATTTCCCCCAGGGCGTTGTTCTGGTATACAGCCCATCGACCGGTGCCGGGACATCAAACAAGGCCAGCAGAGTCACAGCTTCACCCGCCTGCTGAAGCTGCTGCGCCATCTCGAAGGCTATCAGCCCGCCCATAGACCAGCCCCCCAAGAGGTAGGGCGGTTCTGGCTGAACCCGGCGCAGCGCGGTTAGATAATGGTCGGCCATCGCTTCGATAGTGGTATGCGGCTGTTGATATAGCCCCACCGCCTGTAAGCCGTAGAAGGGTTGATCCGGCCCCAACTCAGCCGCCAGCTCATAGTAGGGATAGACCACTCCGGCCCAGGGATGAACACAAAAGAAGGGGGGCCGGGTTCCCGTCGATTGGATCGGGACCAAGGGGCTGTAAGCCGGTGTGATCGTGGTTGGGCTATCACCGGTCGCTTCTACGCGCCGTTCCGGTTCCGGCAACGGGCCATCTTTTCCCTCTTCGGCCGCTACCGGGTCGGGCCAACGCTGTCGGATTTCGTCGCCGTATTCCCGGTAGAGGTAGTGCGCCAGCGAACGAATGTCGGGATAACCGAGCAAGGCGGCGGTTTGTAACTGAAGATCAAATACCTGGTTGAGGTTATGCACCAGCTTGATGCCCGTAATCGAGTCGACGCCATATTCAGCCAGAGAACGGTTCGGGTCGAGTTGCTGGTGAAGAACGCCTGTGGCGCGGGCAACCTGGTCGAGGATCTGCTGTTGAATATAACTCTCCAGTTGTTCGACGGCTTCGGGGTCAACCGCCCGTTCTGGTGAAGGCCCTGGGGGTGAGGACAAGGCAGCAGTCGATTTTCTGAGGGCCAAAAGCCCATCACTCTGCGCGATAATGACCGCCTGCGGCTGCGCGTCGGGGGCCAATACCGGTAAGCCAAAGTGGGTTAGCCCGGTAAAACCTTCCGCAGTCAGCATCTGCCGCCACTGCTCCACGCTGAGCAGCGGCGCGTGTTCGATGCGGTTTTCTTCATCTTCAAATAACCACCAGCCGTCCAGCAAGCCAAAGGTCAGCGTCACAAAGGCTTGAAAACAGGTTACCTCATTGAGAATGAGTAACCCATTCGGTTTAAGCAGCAATTTTAGATTTTGCAAGGTCTGCCGGATGTTTTTGGTCGCGTGAACGACGTTGGCTCCCAACACGATATCGGCTTGTTTGAGTTCGTAGCCCTGGTTAAGCGGCTCTTTTTCAACATCCAACGGGCCAAATTTTATAAAGGGATAATCATCGCCAAAATGAGCCTGGCCGTACAGCGTGAAACCGGCTGAAATATCGGTGTAATGGTATTCAATATCATCTCTGTAAGGCATAATTGCTTCCAGAACAAAGGCGGTCGTGCTGCCTGTACCGGCCCCAATCTCGACCACGCTAATCTTCTCACCCGGGCTTAACGCCGGTCGGCGCTGTTCAAGCCAGCTTTTAACAGCCAAAGCGGTCAGACGATTGAAATAGTTTGTTAGCGGAGTACCGTGATAGACGCCTTCCACCAATGCCAGTGAACTCTGGGGAAAGATAATCTCCGTAGCCGGTACCTGCCCCTGTACAATTGGCAGCAGTGATTGCAAGCAGATCTCCAGGAGGGTGAGATAGGGTTCTAACGTGGGATAGGTTTCTTGTAATTGGTCGCGCTGCTGCGATAAGGTTTTTAAGGACTGTTGCGTCTCAAGTTGATCGACCCGGACCGTGGTCTCGATTTCATCCCCATTTAGGCTAATGTAACCCGACTGTTCCAGCAAGGCTATGAGGGCGTGAAATAATCGCTGAAATTGGGGCAGCACCTTCAGACGGTGGGCCAGCGCCGGGCTGTCGTAGCGCTCAGCCGCGTGTTGCAGCACGCCCCCCTGTTGAAAGCCATTTAACAAGGCGGTTCGGGCAAACCGTTCCAGCGCCTCAAAGCCGGCCTGCTCCTGGCTTAACGTCTGTTCGTCAGGGAGCAGGGCCGTCGAACCGGCAGCAATCCGGTTAACCGCCTCGCTTAGCATCGAGTGAACCTCGGGCCGGTGCTGTCGAGCACCATCGACCATCGCTCCCGATTGAGGTCTGCTGCTGTGCTCCCGACGGGGATCGTCATCGGTCACCCAATGCCGCTCGCGGGCGAACGGATACGTCGGCAATACCAGCCGACGCGGCTTGTTCGCCCCATACAACAAGGCCCACTCAATCTCGACGCCCGTCACCCACAACTGAGCCAATTGATCCAGCTTCCCTTTGCTGATCCAGCGGCTGACCGTATCTTGTAAATCCTCATCCTGAGCAAAAAGATGGGCTTTCTTCTGTTCATTATGGAGTTGCCCGGAGTAGACGTGACCCTTATCCGCCTCACCGGCCAGATAAGCAGTCAATGTTTCACGCAGGGTCGGAACATCGTCCACCACACAAGCCAAGCGGCTCTCCATCGCCTCGCGGCCCACTTGTAAGGTGTAGGCCAACTCAGTGAGTGTAACATCCGAACGATCGACCAAATAATCACGTACCTTTTGAACATAGACCTTGAGCCGTTCCTTATTCCTGGCCGACAGCAGGATCACCTGTGGCTGTCCAGCCCCTACGTCTTGCGCCTTACTTCTTACGCCTGTTTTAGGCTGATATTCCTCCAAAACGATATGGGCATTGGCACCCCCAAAGCCGAAGGAGCTGACTCCGGCTCGCCGGGGGATGGCCTGGCCGGCCTCATCGTTGACCGCCGGCCAGGCTTGGGTTTCGCTCACCACATAAAAAGGGCTGTCCGTCAGGTCGATGTAAGGGTTCTGTTCCTCAAAATGGATGGTGGCCGGGAGGGTCTGGTGTTGTAGCGCCAGCAACACCTTCAGCACCCCGGCAATCCCCGCCGCCGTTTCCAAATGGCCGATGTTGGTCTT